>JAQCAN010000039.1 GCA_027621335.1 Bacteroidota bacterium | reverse complement strand
ATTAATGAGCGCTATACCTTCTGGTCAGGGATGACCGCTGCAGTCTTTCTCTTTATGTCTTATTTCGGGACAGATCAGAGTCAAGTTCAGCGCTATCTCACCGGAAAATCGCTGACCGAAAGCCGTTTAGGGCTGATTATGAACGGCCTCCTGAAAGTTCCTATGCAGTTCATCATTCTTTTTATAGGAGTCATGGTCTTTGTATTCTTCCAATTCAACAGGCCCCCCATCTTCTTCAACCAAGTAGTCAGTGAGAAGGTGCTTCAGTCGGATCAGTCGGATCAGTGGAAGGAGAAGGAGCAGGATTACTTGGAACTTCAACAAGAAAAAGAAGGACAGATCTACTTGATGTTGGAGGGCATTGAGAAGAATGACGGTTCATCACTCCGAGTGGAGCAGGAGGTCTTGAGGTTAGAAGAAGAATCCAAGCAAGTGCGTGAGGAGGCCAAAGCACTGATCCATAAGGTGGATCCTGACGCTGAGACGAATGATAAGGATTATGTCTTCATGACCTATGTCATGAATTATCTCCCCATTGGGATGATAGGTCTGCTCTTTGCTGTTATGTTCTCAGCGGCTATGTCGTCCACGGCCTCAGAATTGAATGCCCTGGCCGCGACCACCACAGTAGATATCTATATGCGTTCCATTCGCAAAAATGAGACCGATGGGCACTATGTCCACTCTACGCGTTGGTTCACCTTGCTTTGGGGCATATTAGCCATTCTCTTTGCGACCACAGCTTCGCTCTTTGAGAATCTCATCCAAGCGGTGAATCTGCTGGGATCATTGTTTTACGGCACCATTCTGGGAATCTTCTTGGTGGCGTTCTATATGAAGAAGGTCGGGTCCAATGCTGTTTTCCTTTCGGCATTGATAGCTGAAGCTCTGGTCATTGTCATCCACTTCTCCAATGTATACGAAGTTGCCCCGTCTTGGCTTATGATGGGGTATCTATGGTATAATGTGGTCGGGTGTTTGGCAGTCATGTTCATCGCTTACCTCCTTGAAATAACGGTCTTCAAGTCAGGGCCAGAGGCGCGGTCCAGTGGATGAGGTCACCTGATTTTCTAATATAGTTCTTATCCAAGAGCCAATGGAAGACTTGGGCGTGGATGGGGTCATGAATCGGATAGGCCAACTTCAATTGCTCCATTCCGATACCTGCGGTACAAAGTTCTTTAAGAAGCCCCATGTCTTTAATCCAGGTGCTTTTCTCATGACTTGGAAGGTCCTTCTTCCTGGTGCATACATCACACGTTCCACAAGGTTCACTGGCCGACTCACCAAAGTAGTTCAACATCTGCACGCTTCTGCATTCCACGTCATTCATAAAGTAGCTGATCAAGGCTTCGGCCCTAGTCGTTTGACGGGCTTTGCGGAGCTTCATCTCATTCAAGTTCAAGCGAAGGTCCTTACCATGCTGCCTTGGCAAGAGATAACTTACGCTGGAGCTTCCTTTCCGAGCTTGGTAGATAAGGACCCCTTGGTCTTGTGCATGACTCAGCGCGCTTTCGACTTGATCAAAGCTCATACCAGCTTTCAAGGCGATCTCTTCCTCTCGGATAGTGATGGCGGAGGAGAAAAGGCCGCTGTGATTGCGAAGTAGTACGAAGAGGACTTTGGATACGGCATTGCGATCAGGATCCAGATTATCTAGCTGTCTGCGATCACAGACCATTTGAATGCGGCTAGGTGTGGTCAGCCCCTCGTGGATACTGATGTAACCATTCTGTTCCAACGTCTTAAGAGCACCCATGACCCCATAAACATCGAGCTCAGATCGTTTGGAAAGGTCAGCCAAGTCCACAGGAAAGGTCTCCTCTTGTCCTGAGCCTGCTGCCAATTGAAGTCCATCACTCAGTTTCTGATAGACCTTTTTCACCGCGTCAGCACTCGGAAAGGTCTTTTCCAATCGTATCCTGACCTCTTGTATATCCCTTAAGTGGAAAAGTTGAACAGCTATTGAGGACTTTCCATCGCGCCCAGCGCGGCCAGCTTCCTGGTAATAGGACTCCAAGCTGTCACTGATGTCATAGTGGATGACATTACGGACATCGGGTTTGTCAATCCCCATCCCGAAGGCATTCGTGGCCACGATGATGCGCGTGGTCCCTTTCAACCAAAGATCCTGGGCTTCTTCGCGTTCTTCTTTTTTCAACCCGGCATGATAGTACCCGCAAGAGTGGCCTTCATGTCGCAGATCATCACATAATTCTTTGGCCCTTCGCCTGTTTCTCACATAGACGATACATGACCCTTCTCCATACTTCTTCATGATCCGAAAAAGGGCCCCCCTCTTATCTTCCAATTCCAAGGCTGCGAAGCGGATGTTCTCTCTGGCGAAACTCTTCCTGATGACCACCCCATTTTTGAAGTGAAGCTGTTCTTGGATGTCCAGGACCACGTCTGGAGTGGCCGAGGCGGTGAGCGCCAGAACGGGGACTTTGGGATGGATCTCCCTGATTTCATTTATAAGCCGATAGGCTGGTCTGAAGTCATGACCCCATTGGGAGATACAGTGGGCTTCATCCACAGCGATGAGGTTCAATTTCATCTTGGCCAACCTCACTTTGAAGAGGTCGTTCTGCAGGCGCTCGGGAGAGACGAAAAGGAACTTGACCTGACCGTAGATACAATTATCTAGAATACGATCCGTATCCCTAAAAGAAACAAAAGAATTCACCGTCTCAGCTTTGATACCCTTCGACCTCAATCCTTCGATCTGATCTTTCATCAATGCCAGTAGGGGAGATATCACCAATGTGATGCCCTCCATAGCCAAGCCGGGTACCTGATAGCAGATGGACTTACCTCCTCCCGTTGGAAGCAAGGCTAATGTATCTTGCTGATTGATAGCATGTTGTATGATATCCTCCTGCAATGGCCTGAAATCAGGGTATCCCCAATACGCTTTTAGAATGCTATTTATGTCTCTATTCAGGGATGGGAACTTTTCAATAGTCACAACAAATATCACTTATAAACGTATCTTAGACGAAAGCCCAACCCCTAACAAAATTGAAGCATGAGCGAAACCGAGATCCTATCCAAGTTCAAAATCACCAAGACTACGAACAGCCGATTGAAGGAGTTCGACCAGACCAACATCCAATTCGGTAAGATCTTCGCAGATCATATGTTCGAGATGAATTATAGGAACGGAGAGTGGACAGACATGGAAATCAAGCCATATGGCCCATTGAGTCTTGCGCCTTCTACCTCGGCCATCCACTACGGACAGAGCATCTTCGAAGGATTGAAGGCCTACAGGAATCTGGATGATGAGGTCTTCATCTTCAGACCTGAAGCGAACTCCACCCGATTGAATGCCTCAGCTGAGCGGATGTGTATGCCTTCCATTCCAAAGGAATTGTTCTTGAGCGCGCTGAAGCAATTGGTCATGATCGATAAGGAGTGGATTCCTAATGTACCAGGAACCAGTCTTTATATAAGACCTTTCCTTTTCGCCACAGATGAATTCATCGGTGTGAAGCCTTCTGACAATTATAAGTTCATGGTCTTCACCTGCCCTGTGGGTACGTATTACTCTGAACCTGTGAGGGTTAAGATAGAAACCATGTACAGCAGAGCCTGCGAAGGAGGGGTAGGACGCGTGAAGGCCGCTGGGAACTATGCCGCTTCTCTGTATCCGGCCAAAAAGGCGAAAGAAGAAGGATATCATCAGCTTATCTGGACCGATGCCAAAGAGCATAAGTACATTGAAGAGTCTGGAACTATGAACATGATGTTCGTAGTGGACAATGTCCTTTACACTCCGACCACTAGCGGAACCATCCTGCCAGGGATCACTAGGGATAGTGTGCTGAAGATTGCACAGTCATGGGGCATGCAGACCAATGAATCCAGTATACATGTCGAAGAGTTGGTCAGGGCGTTGAAAGGCGGACGAGTGCAAGAGGCGTTTGGCACAGGAACGGCAGCCACCATCGCACGAATCAAGACCATCGGACATGAAGGAACGGATTATAACCTGCCTGCCTTCACCGAGAAGGACTTCTCCATACGCATCCTTAATTACCTCGAAGACCTCAAGCGAGGACGTGAGAAGGACACATGGAACTGGGTGACTAAGATCAGTTGACCCTTAGACCGGAAAAACCTTTAGGGCCATCTCCATACTTTGTTGGAATGGCCCTTTTTTTATGCCCGAACCTTCCTCTTTGCCATCCAAATACTCGACCAGTTTCTCCATTGGCATATTGCCAGTGAGCTTGTCCGAAGCCATAGGACAACCACCAAACCCTTTGATGGCCCCGTCAAAACGTCTGCAGCCGCTCTCGTAGGCAACATTCACTTTCTCGCGCCATTTGTCAGGCGTGGTGTGGAGGTGAGCCCCGAATTCAACATCAGGTAACTCAGGGACGAGGTTCTTGAACAGGTATTGGATACTCTTGGGCTCTGAGGTTCCGATGGTGTCAGACAAGGAGATGATTTTCGTATCAAAGAGCTTAGCTAGCTTATAGCACCATCCCATGACGATATTCACATCCCATGGCTCGCCATACGGATTGCCGAATCCCATGCTCATGTAGATGATGAGCTCTTTATCATGCTTGGTGCATAGATTCTTGATCTCATGGAGGCGCTTGATGGAGTCATCGATGCTACTATTGATGTTACGTCTCAAGAAGGTCTCAGAGATACTGAAAGGGAATCCCAGATAACTCACCTTCTCCTGTTCACAGGCCTGCTCTGCTCCACGCCTGTTCCCTATGATGACTGAGAGCTTCGTCTTGGTCCCACTTAGGTCTAGACTATCCAAGACTTTGGCGGTATCCTTCATTTGAGGAATGGCCTTAGGCGAGACAAAGCTTCCTATGTCGATGGTGTCGAATCCGCAGCCGAGCAACGTCTGATGGTAGGTCACTTTGGTCTTAGTGGGAATGAAGTCATGGATGCCTTGCATGGCATCTCTGGGACATTCGATCAATTTCACGGTTGAAGAAGTGGACATAGAGTATCAGAAGGAGTCATGTTGGGTGAACTTTGGTCAACGCTCCTCAGTCTAGCTCTGGAGTCATTAGCCATATAAAAAGCATCGTCCTCTTGAGGAAGTTGAGTCTTGGGGAATTTCATTGGAATCATCTTGGTCAAGGTAACTGAGCGTCAAGTTACGAATTCGTGGATCGTAAAGACTTACAGATCTTTCCCACCATTGAAGGACCTTCATAGATGAACCCTGTGTAGACTTGGACCAAAGAAGCACCCGAACGCAGTTTGAGCTCAGCATCCTCGGCAGTGAATACTCCTCCCACTCCGATCAACACCAAGTCATCAGGCTTTCGTTCTGAGAGGTAGTGCAACACTTCGGTGGAATGTCGGAAGACCGGGCGACCGCTCAATCCTCCATTTCCTATGCTCTGTAGCTCAGAGCCCTTTGTCTTCAGACCTTCTCTGGAGATGGTGGTGTTCGTGCAGATAAGGCCGGTGAGTCCTTCCGTTGTGGCGATGTCAAGGATGTCATCCAATTGACCTTCTGTGAGGTCGGGAGCGATTTTCAAGAAAATAGGCCTTTGGATGGTCTTGCTCTTCGATCCTTCCATCACGGCATGGATGATGCGCCTGAGGGGTTCTTTCTCCTGAAGTTCCCTCAGTCCAGGTGTGTTGGGTGAGCTCACGTTGATCACGAAATAATCCACATAGGGATGCAAGGCGTTGAAGCAGATCAGGTAATCATTCACCGCCTCATCATTGGGTGTGACCTTGTTCTTTCCTATGTTCCCCCCTACGATCAAGCCCTCTGGACGATGTTTCAAGCGCTCCACCATGGCTTCGAGCCCTCCGTTATTGAAGCCCATGCGATTGATGAGTCCTTGATCTTCAGGCAGACGGAATAAACGTGGCTTATCGTTCCCTGCTTGGGCCTTGGGGGTCACGGTACCTACCTCGACATGCCCGAAACCAAGGCAGACCAAGGCATGGAGGTAACGGGCATCCTTGTCGAATCCTGCGGCTAGTCCAATGGGGTTCTTGAAGGCCAATCCGGCTACGGCCACTTCAGGACCTTGGGTAGAAGAGGAGAAAAGCTTTTGGATGAGCCACCTGGTCGGAGCCATTTTGCAAAGGAACATCAGACTATCCATGCTCCAATAATGGACCTTTTCAGGAGGAAAGAGAAAGAGGAACGGGCGGACGAGAGCTTTATACATAGGAGGCCCAAAGATAGATGTCAAAGTCTGTTTCCAAGTTTTTGGAAGTGCTCGCAGCTTGTTCAAAAGGAACCACATCCTATCTGCTCACATGGTCTTAACTTGCACAACCCAAACCCTATGATGGAGAAGACCTTCTTAGAACAAGTTGTCGATGATGTGCTAGCCACAGGTGTACCATTGGATAAGATGGCGATCATCCTGCCCAGCCGCAGGTCCATCACTTTCTTCTACAGAGCTATGTCTGAACGTATGAAGGAGCCCATCCTTCCTCCGAAGTGTTTGACATTGGATGACCTGATTCGGACCATCCTTCCTAGATCTCCAATCGACCCCCTCACTGCACGACTGGAACTCTACGAGGCCTACGTGGAGGTCTATCCTGAACCTGAGCCCTTTGAATATTTCGATGCATGGTCTTCTGCTATCCTCAAAGACTTCAATACGATAGACACCTATCTCATTGAAGCAAGTGCCTTGTATCGGGACTTGAGAAACCTGAAGGAGGTCGATGAAGAATGGAGTTTTATGCAGGAGGAATGGGGCAGCCATCAGAGCGATTATAATACCTTCTGGAAAGGACTGGCTCCTCTCTATGAGCAATTCCATAAACGTTTGGAGGTCACAGGGAGAATGGCTTTGGGTCATGCGCTCAAGGAAGTCGTCCAGCGCAAGGAGCAAAGTATTCTTGCTGAAATGTCGCTGATCTGGATGGTGGGTTTCAATGCCCTTTCTCCTGCCGAGATTGCTCTGCTGGATCTTCTCCATGGTTCAGTAAGGCTCCGAGTCCTATGGGACGCAGCTGCTTTCTATTTGGAGGATCAGGATAACACTGCTGGGCTCTTCATAAGGAAATGGCTTCATCGGCCATGGCATCAGAAGGTCTTTGGTCCATCTGATGAGAAAGAAGTGACAAACATCACCTACAGCGCACATCCACATGGTCTCGCTCAGTGCAAGTTTGCAGGCGAGCGAGTGCTTGAGTTGGCCCAAGAGGAGGAGCAAGTGGCTATTGTTCTGGCCGATGAGTCCTTACTGCCAGCTATGCTGCAATCCATTCCTGAGGCCATCAGAGCGGTGAATGTGACCATGGGACTTTCTATCCAAGGTCAGAAGGCCTTTCAATTGACCGAGTTCTATATGAGCATGATGATGGATGCTAAGAGGAACGCTGGGCTCACAGAGCGATGGACGGTCCATGCTCATTCAGTGATGCGTTGGATGGAATCCGCACAGGAAACGGGACTGCTGGATGAAGAGGAAGTGGAGAGGATTCGGAAACGATTGATCGCAGAGCGATGGATTAGATTGGATCGCATTCAACTGGATGAACTTTTCCCACCGAATATATCTGAACTCTTCTATGCCATGGCAGATGAAGTCGAGATCTTAGGTCGATTGAACAGATTATTGGGGCAAGTCAAGACCATCAATGCCTTGGATCAGGGAATCAAGGAGAGCATGATGGACGTTCTTCTCACCTTGGAGGAAAAGGTCAGGTCCTATCCCTTTATCCATCAGCTGGACCTGCTTTGGAAATTTCTGAGAAGTGCTTGGCTCCAGGAGAAGACCTCCTTCATTGGAGAGCCTTTGGAAGGGGTCCAGATCATGGGGCTGCTCGAGACCCGAGCATTGGATTTCAAAAAGGTCATCTTGGTGGGAGCCAATGAAGGAGCTCTGCCCAAGGCCAGACGTTTCGACACCTTTATTCCCGCCTTGATCCGCAGTCATTATGGTCTGCCGACCCAGAAAGAGGAGGATGCGGTCTTCGCCTATTATTTCTATCGATTGCTCCAATATCCCTCCCATATCCATATCACCTATGGCTCTGAAAAGAACGATAATGGTGGAGGAGAGATGAGCCGCTACCTCAAGCAGTTAGTCTATGGAGCGCCTCAGGCCTTCGGCTGGAAAACCGAGTTGAGGGCGATGAATACTCCAGACCATTCCAGCCCCTCCACCCTTCCAGAACTCATTGTCATCAGGAGTCCTGAGATCTCAAAAGCCATTCTGAACTTTTTCAGTTCTGGAGTATCCGTTTCGCGACTTAATGAGTTCATCCGCTGTCCCTTGGACTTCTACTTCAAGAAGATCCTCGGGCTCAAAGAGAAGGAGACCTTGGAGGCGGAAGTAGCCAGCAGCGAGTTGGGCAATCTCGTCCACAATGTCCTTGAGGACCTTTTCCGAGAACGTATTGGAAAAGGGAACTTGGTCAAGGAGGACATCCGCTCCATGTCCAAGTCCTATGGCGAGCGACTGACCCGAGAGATCAAGGCTCAGGGCTTGGAGGTCATGATGCAATCAGGAGAGAGCGCATTGACCAAGGCTATGGCGTTCAAGATGCTCGGTAACTTCTTTGAAAGGGAGCTGCAAAGGATAGAGAGAGATCAAATTGAAGTCCTTGGTGTGGAAGAAGAAGAGGAATTCACTCTGGACGTGGAAGTGGGGGATGTGATGGTGACGGTGAGATTCACAGCCAAGATCGACCGTAAGGACAGGGTCGGGAATCAAGTCTGGATCCTGGACTACAAGACAGGAAAGGTGGATTCCAGATCCCTCAAATTGAAAAGTTTGGACCCCGAGGATCTTTTTGATCCCGATCAGTCCAAATCCCTTCAATTGCTTTACTACACCTGGATATTTTGGCGCGCTAAGGGTATAATGGCCAAGGCTGGTATCATTTCCATGCTAGGAATGGAGACTGAGCCTACCACTTTGAGTTTGGAGGGGAGGAATGTGCTAGAGGAAGTCGATCTGCTAACCTTTGAAGGCCGATTGAAGGAGAAAATCATTGAACTCTACATGACGGAGTCATTCGAACATAATGAAGAACACGGACTGTACTGCGACTATTGCCCTGTTCCGGCTGAGAGAAGTTACTAAGCGTATTGGAAACTAAAAAAGAGCTTCGGGGGGAAGCTCTTTCTTAGAAACCTGCAAGGAAAATTTTGAAACCACGCCTGCTCTTTCGAGCCTGCTTTCATACTAAAGACGAGCACGTTTGAGCCAGGTTGCCTTGGCCTGTTAAAAAATATCTATTCGAACACATTATTTGTCTTAAAACATTGATAATGAGAGATGTAAAAATGATAAAACTTTAACCTTCGGTATAAGATGTGTTTAAAACTATGGGGCATTCACGCTCTCGTGGACCATGTGGGGCCACCTGAGTCAATACCTGTATCTTCGCTCCACTTAATTAAACGATTACCCTATACATCATGAAAATCAGCACATACATCCTGCCATTGGCCCTCATCGCCATGCTCGCCTCTTGCCAATCAGGAGATGGGTCTAAAGCAGAGAAGACGCCTTATGAGATCGATACGGAGGCCTTTGAAGGCACTCCATATACAGCAGAGAAAGATGACAGTGGCTTTGCTTGGCAGGTCGATCAATTCGCAGACCTCAAGATCGTACGTTACCAAACTCCGAGTTTTGACAAACTCAGCGATCAGCAAAAACAACTGGTGTACTTTTTGAATCAGGCTGGACTTAGTGGAAGGGATATCATGTATGACCAGAATTACCGTCACAACCTGGCCATCCGTAATGCTTTGGAGACCATCTATACTGAATTCAATGGCGACAAGGGAACCAAAGGATGGAACGCGTTTGAGACCTATTTGAAAAGGGTGTGGTTCAGCAATGGTATCCATCACCATTACAGCTCCGATAAGATAGATCCTGGATTCTCCAGGGAATATTTCGATATGTTGGCCAAAGAGACCGGGGTGACCTTGGGTGAAGAACCTCTCAGGGCCATGTTCGACCCTACATTCGATAACAAGAAAGTGAATCAGGATGCGCGTAAAGGCCTTTTGACTGCATCGGCTGTCAATTTCTATGCGCCTGATGTGACTGCTAGAGAGGTAGAGCAATTCTACAATGGCATCATAGATAAGACGGATTCAAAGCCTATTGAACATGGGTTGAATTCGAAGATCGTCAAGAATGCCGAAGGCGGCTTGGAAGAGCGTGTATGGAAAGTTGGTGGAATGTACTCTCCTGCCATCGAGAAGATCGTCTACTGGTTGGAGCAGGCGGTGACCGTAGCTGAGAATGAGAAGCAGGCGGATGCCTTGAAGCTGCTCATAGAGTATTACCAAACTGGAGACTTGAAGACCTGGGATGCGTATAATATCGCATGGGTCGGTGCGAAAGGCGATATCGATTATATCAATGGATTCATTGAAGTCTACAACGATCCCATTGGTTTCCGAGGAAGCTACGAGACCATTATCGAGATCACAGATTTCGAAGCTTCTGAAACCATGCAGGTGGTGAGCAAAGAGGTGCAATGGTTCGAGGATAACTCTCCACTGATGGCGGAACATAAGAAGAAGAATGTGGTCGGAGTGACCTACAAAGTGGTGGAAGTGGCTGGTGAAGCTGGAGATGCCTCACCTAGCACACCTATCGGGGTGAACCTACCTAATAACAACTGGATCCGCCAAGAGCATGGCTCCAAGTCAGTATCTCTAGGGAACATCGTTGAGGCCTACGGAAAAGCGGGGGGATCCGGAATCCTGCAGGAATTCGCGAATGATGAGGAAGAGATTGCCTTGGAAAAGAAATATGGTGATGTTGCAGGCAAACTGCATACAGCCTTACACGAAGTGGTTGGTCATGCCAGTGGCCAGTTGGAGCCTGGTGTCAGTACGCCCAAAGAGACCTTGAAGGCCTACATGAGCACCTTGGAAGAAGGCCGTGCGGACCTAGTGGCCCTCTATTATCTCTATGACCAGAAATTGGTGGACATAGGCCTCATGGAATCCATGGATGTGGGTAAGGCCGCCTATGATGGCTACATCAGAAATGGATTGCTCGCCCAGTTGCGGAGATTGGAACTCGGAAAGGATGTGGAAGAAGCCCACATGCGAAACCGACAGTGGATCTCTAAGTGGGTTCTTGAAAAAGGAGCATCGGACAACGTCATCGAGGCCATCGAAAGGGATGGCAAAACCTATTACAACATCACCGATTATAACAAGCTTAGAAGTTTATTCGGAGAATTGCTCAGAGAAGTACAGCGCATCAAGTCCCAAGGGGATTATGCTGCAGGCGAGGCCTTAGTGGAAGGCTATGGGGTTAAAGTGGATCCTGCCATCCACAAGCAGGTGTTGGACAGGACTGCAGATTTGAATATAGCTCCTTATGGTGGATTCATTAATCCGATCATCTCTAAGGATGACAGCTCGGTGAGCATCACCTATCCTGACAACTTCGTGGATCAGATGCTTTATTACTCCAAGAATTACAGCTTCCTTCCTGAAGAGAACTGAGACTGGCTGATAGTGATCTTGAAAAAGGGGGCTCGGCCCCCTTTTTTTGCCTTATCCTATAGAAAGAGCGGTCCTATAGGATATCCGATTGTTTTATTAACCTTGGGCATGGAATTTGGCCTATTGCCATTGAACTTATAGCCATCGAGATGAGAACAAGGATATTTCTTAGTATAGTTCTGCTTATCGTGAGCATGTCGGCCTGGAGTTCTGGTGGAGTTGTGGCGATGGACCATAGCGTGTGGAACAGTCTTCTGCAGCGCTATGTCAGCTCTGAAGGAAAAGTGGATTACTCAGGGTTCGAAAGCGATCGGCTTTTTGCGGAGTACATTAACGAGCTCAAAGGAAACCACCCTGACGATTCCTGGACCAAGAGCGAGCAGATGGCTTACTGGATAAACGCCTATAACGCCTTCACCATCCAGCTTATCACACAGAACATACCTTTGAAGAGCATCAAAGACATCACTGAACCTTGGGATAACAAGTTCATCATCATTGAAGGGAAGAACTACTCCTTGAATGACATCGAGAATCGAATTTTGAGAAAGGGCTTCAATGACCCTAGGATTCACTTTGCCGTGAACTGCGCCTCCATCAGTTGCCCTAAATTATGGAATAAGGCTTTCACCGGGGGTAATCTTGAAGGCAGCCTTGATAAGCTGACCAGGGGATTCATCAACGACCCTGGATACAATACGATAAAGAACAGAGAAATCGTCATCTCACCCTTGTTCGAATGGTATGCGGAAGATTTTACATCCAAAGGCTCCCTAATCTCGTATCTGAATAGGTATTCAAAGGTGGTCATCTCACAGGGGGCCAACGTGACTTACGGATCGTATAACTGGGCATTGAACAACTGAACATATGAGAAGTCTATTGATGATATTCGCGAAGGTCCCTGAAGCTGGTAAGGTCAAGACCCGCTTGGCAGAGACCATAGGGGAGGACAAGGCCTTGAAGGTCTATCTCACCCTCTTGAATCACACCCATGCAGTGGCCTCTAAGGTCGAAGTAGATAAGCTGCTTTTCTATTCTGGAGATGTGGACAGTTTTGATATGTTGGATTACTATCGCATCCCGAAGACGATCCAGGAAGGTGATGGCTTGGGAGAGAGGATGAGCAATGCCTTCGTTCGGTCCTTCGCACAGGGGTATGACAAGGTGGTCATCATCGGAAGCGACTGCTATGACTTGAGTGCGGAGGTCATCGATGAGGCCTTTGAGGCTTTGCATGAGCATGATTTCGTATTGGGCCCAGCAAACGATGGGGGCTACTATCTTCTAGGTATGAGGAAATTGGAGACCAAGATCTTCTTGAACAAGACTTGGAGTGGGCCTGATGTCTTCTTGGACACCATCCTGGATCTGAAGTCCTGGGATTGCAATTACCACATCCTTCCAACACTCAGTGACGTGGACCACGAAGCGGATTTGAGTGACGAGCTCAAGGACGAAGTGGGCATTTAGCCACTCTAATTTCTATCTTCACCTTATGTCGAGCCAAAAGATAGATAAACGGGTCTGCATGGAATGTGGGCACAGCCTCTTCGGGAGAGAGGACAAGAAGTTCTGTTCAGAACAGTGCAAGAACAGCTTTAACAATAGGCAGAACAAGGATTTCAATGGCTATGCTCGCAAGGTGAATAGCGTCCTGAGGAAGAACAGGAGAATCCTAGCGGATTTGAATCCAGATGGGAAAAGGAAACTCCCGAAGGACGAACTGGTAAGGCTCGGTTTTGATTTCAAGTATTACACCAGTTCATTCGTCACCAAGACCGACAAGGAATACAGATACTGCTACGATCAAGGTTATCTGGAGATCTCACCAGATTGGTACATCCTCGTGCACAAGAAGGAATACTCGGAGTGATTACTTGCTCCAGAAATAGATGACGATCACAATAAGAGTCAGT
>JAQCAN010000038.1 GCA_027621335.1 Bacteroidota bacterium | reverse complement strand
TCGAGATTCCCGTAGGTGCTCAAGATATGATCTCCTCCTTCTACTATGCCCGCAGTATGGACTTCAGCAATGCAAGACCAGGGGACCAATTCTCCCTGAAAACCTTCATGGATGATGAGGTCTATGACCTGAAGATCAAGTACTTGGGAAAAGAGGTCATCTCCCTAAGAAGTGGGGATTACCGTTGCATGAAGTTCGTACCGGTGGTCCAAGAAGGCCGTATCTTCAAGGATAGTGAGGACCTTCAGGTCTGGATCACTGACGACAAGAACAAGATTCCAGTCCTCGCCAAAGCCAGCATACTGGTAGGAAGCATTAAAATGGAGATGGTGGAGCATGAAGGGCTGCTGAATCCAATCGCCCGAGTGGGTAAATGATCAGCTTTCCATAAGGTCTCTGGGCACCATTAGGAAATACTTGGTGACCGGAGCTGAAAGTGCCGTGATATTCAAGGTATCACTTGCATCTGCCACATCGAGCAAGCTACCATCCTTGAACTTTATCTTAATGCGCTCATTCCCTATATCGTAGGCGTTATTGACCAATTCACCTGCGGTGATGAAGTAACTGACCTCATCATCCGATAGACCTTTCTCCTTCTTTACCTTCTTCTTCCAGTCTTCTATCTGTTCAATCGGAATTGGAGACTTGCTCATCTTTATACTAGGCAGCCGTCTGTTGACCAGAGCACAGCTTAGTTCACTCAGGACTTTATCGGAATGTCCCATCCAGACTTTGATAGCCCCCATGACGTCCATGTCATCCAACGCCATGTACCATTCTAGTACCCCCGGGTCTTTTTTGAATGCCTCCATATCCACCCTGTTCTTAAGGAAATAGGATAAGGCCGGAGATGCAAATAGCTCCCCCCCATCTCGCATGAGTGCCTTAGCTCTTCGGATGATACTGACAAGCAGGAATTCTGCTGCTACCACAGTCTTATGTAGATAGACCTGCCAGTACATCAGTCGCCTTGCTACAAGGAATTTCTCAATGGAGTAAATGCCCTTCTCCTCAACGACCAACTCACCGTCATGGACATCCAGCATCTTGATGATCCGTTGGCTTCCCACCACTCCTTCCGAAACCCCTGTATAGAAGGAATCCCTTTTCAGATAATCCAAACGGTCCACATCAAGCTGTCCGCTGATGAGCTGCCCCAGAAATTTCTTAGGGTGAGTTTTCTTGAAGATGCGGATGCACTCCTTCAAGGCGCCATCCATCTGCTCATTCAACCGTTCCATCACCAGAAGAGAGATGTCTTCATGACTGACCTGCGAAAGCAGGTCGTGCTCCAAAGCATGACTGAATGGAGCGTGTCCGATATCATGCAGAAGAATGGCCGCCACCGCCCCTTGACGTTCTTCCGAACTGATCTCATTTCCCTTGGACTGTAGATTGTCCAAGGCCAGTTGCATCAAGTGAGATGCCCCCAAAGCGTGATGGAACCGGTGGTGATTCGCTCCAGGATAGACCAGCCCGCTGAGCCCCAGTTGAGTGATGCGCCTAAGTCTCTGGAAATATGGATGTTGAAGAAGGTCAAAGATTAAGGGGTCCGGTATGGTAATAAACCCATAGACTGGATCGTTGAGTACCTTGCGTCTATTGATGAACGATGATGCCTCGCGCAATTATCCGTTAATTTGACCAAAGGTAATGTTTCCCATTTTGGACTTCTAAGGGTCCATGCTAATCCACACACTATGCCAGTAACCCTCCTATGGGCCGATGATGAGATAGAATTGTTGAAGCCACACGTCATGTTCCTCGAACATAAGGGGTATGTGGTAGAGACGGTCACGAATGGAAAAGATGCCATAGACAAGGTCAAGGAAAAACACTTCGACATCGTTTTTCTCGATGAGAACATGCCTGGATTGAATGGATTAGAGACCTTGAGTCAAATCAAAGACCTTTATCCCGCTCTCCCTATCGTCATGATCACCAAGAGCGAGGAAGAAGCCATCATGGAAGAGGCTATTGGCTCCAAGATCAGCGATTACCTCATCAAACCTGTCAATCCTAATCAGATCCTTCTCACATTGAAAAAGAACTTGGATGACAAGCGCTTGGTGAGTGAGAAGACCACCTCAGGCTATCAGCAGGAGTTCCGTCAGATAGGCATGCAGCTCGGAAGCCGCATGGATACGGAGGAATGGACCGACCTCTATCGCAAATTGGTGAAGTGGGAATTACAATTGGAAGGATCCGAGGAGGAGAGCATGGACGAGATCTTTCGCATGCAGAAGTCAGAGGCCAATCATCAGTTCTGCAAGTTCGTAGAGCAGAACTATGAAGACTGGGTGAACGCCAAAGGTGATGACATCCCCTTGATGTCACATAACCTGTTCAAGAACAAGATCGCGCCACTGGTCAAAGAAGGCAAGACCTTCATGGTGCTTATCGATAATCTGCGTTTCGATCAATGGAGGAGCATCCGTCCACTGTTGAGCGACCTCTACCGCGTGGAAAATGAAGACCTCTATTATAGCATCCTACCAACAGCCACACAATACAGCCGCAATGCCATCTTCTCAGGGCTTATGCCGGCTGAGATGGAAAAACTGAATCCAGAGCTGTGGCTGAATGACGAGGATGAAGGTGGGAAGAACATGAACGAGAAAGAGTTCTTGGAAAAGCAGCTCGTTCGATTGGGCCTGAACAAAAAGGTCTCCTATAATAAGATCACCAACCTTCAAGCGGGAAAGAAGCTTTTGGAGAACTTCAATAACCTCCTTAACAATGACCTGAACGTCATCGTCTATAACTTCGTGGATATGCTCTCCCATGCCCGCACGGATATGGAAGTCATTCGTGAGTTGGCAGATGATGAGTCGGCTTACCGCTCACTCACCCTATCTTGGTTCGAACATTCCCCGCTTCGAAGCATCTTGCAGAAGATTGCTGAAGCGGGCATCCCTTTAATCATCACCACCGATCATGGCACCGTGCATGTGAAGAATCCGGTCAAAGTGGTAGGGGATAAGAATACGAATACCAACCTCCGTTATAAGCGAGGGAAGAACCTGAGCTACGACCCTAAAGAAGTCATGGAAGTCAAGGACCCTACCGCACTGCGCCTACCCAAGCAACACATGAGTACGCGATTCATCTTTGCCAAGAACAGTGACTTCTTCGCCTATCCTAATAATTACAACCACTACGTGCGGTACTACAAGGATACCTTCCAGCATGGTGGAATCTCACTTGAGGAGATGCTCATTCCCGTGGTCTATCTGAAACCGCTGTGATATGACCTTCAAGGTAGACAGCATTGCCGATATGTCCGAAGTCGCTTCGGTCATTAGCAGCAAGTTGAATTCAAGCCCGATTGTGCTGTTGAATGGCGCCATGGGGAGCGGCAAGACGACCTTGGTCACTTTGCTCATGGAACAGGTGGATCCCAGCGTGGAGGTCAGCAGTCCGACCTACTCTATTGTTCAAGTCTATGAAACGCCTCAAGGACCGTACTATCATTTCGATCTTTACCGACTGGCGGGTCCTGAGGAATTACTCGATTTCGGTTTCGATGAATATCTGGACTCCGGTCAACCTTGTCTCATCGAATGGCCCGAGATTGCGGAAGCCTTACTTCCTGACAAAGGAGTTATGAAGGTCGATATCTCATTGAAAAATGGCCATAGATCCGTGTCCATAAACTGAATAGGCCTTGCGCCTTTGGATGTCAGGTTATCTTATCTTTAGGAGCCCCCAAACAGACCTCCTCTATGCAGACCAGTGGAAAATCAATCAGGGACATCGCTCAAGAAGGCATGCTGATGCCTCAAGAAGAGATGCTCGAAATAGGCAGACGGAAGAGCAGCCTCTATATCGGTGTTCCAAAGGAAACCTCTTTCCAAGAGAACAGGGTGGCATTGATTCCACAGGCCGTAGCGCTCTTGGTCAATAATGGTCATAAGGTAGTCATCCAAAGAAGCGCTGGCCTCAAAGCCAACTACTCCGACCACGAGTACAGCGAAGCTGGTGCTCAGGTAGGGGACATAAGGGAAGTCTTCGAAGCCGATATCATCTTGAAGATCGCTCCACCGACTGAAAAGGAGATCGATCTGATGAAACCAGGTCAGACGCTGATGACCGCGTTGCAGTTGAACATGCAACTGAAAGGGACTCTATTGAAACTCATTGAGAAACGGATTACCGCCATTGCGTGGGACTTCATCCAGGACGATGATGAAGTATACCCCACTGTGCGCACCATGGGTGAGATAGCAGGAAATACAGCTATCCTCATCGCTGCAGAATGTCTGAGTAACATGAACGATGGGGTAGGCCTCATGTTCGGTGGAATTGCGGGCGTCAAACCTAGCGAGGTCGTCATTTTGGGAGCGGGTACGGTAGGCGAATATGCAGCCAGGGCTGCCTTGGGCCTTGGGGCTTCAGTGAAAGTCTTCGATTCATCCATCTCTCGTCTGCGCAGGCTTCAAGATAATGTAGGACACCGGGTCTACACCAGTGTGATGGAGCCTACTGTATTGGAAGAATGTCTGATCACCGCTGATGTGGCCATCGGTGCCATTCGCTCCAATCGCGGTCGCACTCCTGTGGTGGTCACTGAATCCATGGTGGAGAAGATGAAGAAAGGGGCTGTGATCGTAGATGTAAGTATAGATAGAGGGGGGTGTTTCGAGACCTCGAAAGTGACCGATCACGAGCGACCCACCTATGTGAAGCACGATGTCGTGCATTACTGTGTGCCTAACATCGCGTCCAGAGTATCAAGAACCGCCTCGAACGCCCTTAGTAACATCTTCAGCCCTATTGTTCTTGAGATGGCTGACGCGGGAGGCTGCAAAAGCCTCATCAAAGCGGACGCAGGGTTCAGAAACGGTGTCTACATGTACCAAGGGAAGTTGACCTCAGAACTCCTCAGTGAGATCTTCGACTTACCTTATAAAGACATCAACCTGCTCTTGGCCGCCTTCTAATATGAATTTCAGACAACGCTTATCACGCTTCCTCATCGGAGTTCTAATCGGAGTGGTGCTTTCTGGCTTCTTCTTCAAGGACAAGTTAGGGCTATTGACCTCTTGGCTTCCAGGAAATCGGGTCATCGACCGGATCCAGATGAGTTATTGGATGATGTCCGAGCATGAAGCTTGCCTTTTAGCTTGCCATGAGCTGGACGCAGCATCGCTCAAAATAGCTCTAGAGGAAGCCAAGGTTGATTTCGGTTCAAGTCGGACCAAAGAGCCCATCAAGGAGTATGCAGTGAGTCTCTACCATGAGCCGGAGGTCTTGGATATGCGCTTCAGTTTGAATGACTCCACGGCCAGCTTGGTGCAATTCAATTCTCCAAAACACTGCGACTGTCCGTGAGGACCATGGAAGTGAACATAGAGAAAAGCTGGAAGGATGCCTTGGCCCCAGAATTCAGCAAGGAATACTTCTTCGATCTCATTGGTTATGTGAAGTTGGCCTACTCAATGGGGCCGTGTTACCCCCCAGGAAAATGGATCTTCCGCGCCTTCGATGAGTGCCCCCTGTCAGAAGTGAAGGTGGTCATCTTGGGTCAAGACCCCTACCACGGCCCAGGACAGGCCAATGGTCTCTGCTTCTCTGTGAATGAAGGAGTGACCAGACCTCCTTCTCTAGTGAACATCTATAAAGAGCTTCAAGCCGACTTAGGAGTACATCCTCCACCAACCGGAGATCTCAGTCATTGGGCCCAGCAAGGTGTCTTGCTGCTCAATAGCATCTTATCCGTCCAGGCCCATCAAGCGGGCTCCCATCAAAAAAAAGGCTGGGAGGAATTCACCGATGCAGTGATCCAAGTGGTGAATGACCAATGTGAGCACGTGGTCTTCATCCTTTGGGGATCTTACGCACAGAAGAAGGGGTTTGTGGTGGATCGGGAGAAACATCTGGTGCTGAGTGCACCTCACCCCTCGCCTCTTTCAGCGCATCGAGGATTCTTCGGAAGTCGACCCTTCAGTCAGGCGAATGCCTATCTTAAAGCGAATGGCAAGCGTCCTGTGGATTGGGTGAAATAACGATCCCCAGCCTTCATTCAGACTGGGGATCATTCTTATTCCCGTGTTAGGTCGTTCGGGTCAATCCAATAGAACTCTTCTGGTCATCACTTGGGTCTCGCTGACCATACTGATGATGTAAATGCCTTTTCCAAGATCGCCTTTGTCAATATTCAGATAATTGAGTCCTGCATAGAGCATGACATTTCCTTGATAGAGCACTTGCTTTCCACTCATGTCATGCAGGACGATATCGAAGCGTTCATCAGAGCCTGCACTGACCACGAGGTTAAGGATAGGGCTGGCTTCCAAGGAGTTTGCCGCGACAATCTCGAATCCCACACCATCGCAGTCGCTTACTTCAGGGTCGAAGGTCTCTGAAGTCCCATCGAAGTCGGTTTGAGTCAGTCTATAATAGGTCAAGCCTGAGAAGGGATTGTTGTCAATGACTTTGTAGTTCAATTGGGTGCTACTGTTACCTGCTCCAGGCACAACATCAAATGCTTCCTAGATGATCCCGTCTTCAGACCGTTCCACAGTGAAGTAATCGTTGTTGATCTCACTGGCCGTAGACCAACTGAGCTCCACCTGGTCATTTCCTATGCAGATTGCATTGAACCGTATCAACGAAATTGGAAGGGGTGAGGTTGAAGAACTGATGGCCCAAGAGCGATAGAACTCCGATGAGGGGATAGCGCCTGTTTGTATGAAAAAGAGGGTTGGACCGTTAGAAATGTCATCTACTGCCGGGATAAAGTCTGCCCAAGCACCATTGCCGCTGTACGCGCTCGGATTATAGCGTTGGAGCACCATGCTGTTCGCATCAATCAAATCCAGCTCGTCAGCATCGAAATTGATGGCCAAAGAAGCTAACTCTGGTTTTATCGAAAGGAACTTGGATCGATGATCCAAAATCGATCCATAGTCGCATGACTGTTTGATTCATCCAACAGGCCGGGTAAATGAACGAGATGGTCGACATCAGAAGGAAAAACGGAGTTGTCTTCATCCGTTGGGTAGGTGGCAAATTCAATACTCCCATTGGCATCACCAGATGTACTGATGGTAAGACTTGGCGCCACATATTCAGGCAAACCACCAGTAGAACTTGTGAAAGGAACATTATAAACTCCAGTTCCTGCACCTATATTCCATTTTACAATATTGAATTCACTTTCTGAATGAATAGCTGGTTTACCAGGAGCTCCTGCCTCCGTGATCGCATTATCATCTGGATTGTCGATCACGAGGTAGACGGGGTCACTCGATATACCTCCATTCGTTGCAATACCAATGGTGCCACTCATGATAATCCTAGCCTGTCCATAAGAGAACGAAGAGAGACCCACAGCTACCAGAAGAAAAAGTATGCGTTTCACCATGAATCCAGTTATTGACTTAATCACCCGATTTTCAGTCCATTATGATATTCCATTCTGGCCCTGTTCACAAATATAGCGAAATAGAGAGCTGATTCAATGGCCTTTTCTGAAGGGAGAAGACGTGCCTTCTGCCACGAAAATGCCACATTGTTAGTCCTCTAATGCTGTTCTTTGTATCTCAAATGTTTCTACAATCGGATACCATAGAGCTGCATCTGCGCTCCAGAGGGAGAGGTAAGGACTTGAGTGCCATTGGCACTTCCTCGCTGCTGGTCGTCAACCAGAACGATTCTGCATTGGTCTCCATCCAAGAGTTTATCGATGCTCATCCTGGTGAGTTCATTTTCTTTGTCTTCTCCTATGAGCTTAAGGACAGCATCGAGTCCCTGAATTCCGCCAATCCATCGTTCATTCCCACACCCTTGGCCGTTCTATTCACCTCAGAGGTCGTCTTGGAACGTCAACAAGGAAGATGGATCCCCGTTAAAGGCAAGGATAGCACGTTCAATCTCAGCCGTCTGGAGGAATTCGAGAGTCCATTGCATGCTGAAGAACTTGAACGGCCCTTTGCGCAAGATCAATCAGCAGGACGACTTGATAGATCAGACTACGTCAATAAGGTCGATCGTATCAAAGAACACATCCAGAAAGGCGATATCTATGAGATGAATTTCTGCACCGAGTCTCGATTCGAGAATATCGAGATCGATCCCTCAAAGACTTTCAACCGTCTGCTTTCCTTGACCAATGCCCCATATTCGGCCTACTTGAGATTCGAGGGCCTTCACCTCCTTTGTGCTAGCCCTGAGTCCTACCTTGAGAAAAAGGGACTTCAGCTCATATCCAGACCCATAAAGGGCACACGGAAGCGTGACCCTGACCCCAGCCAGGATATGGCTCTAAAGGAAGATCTCCAACAAGATCTCAAAGAGCGAGCCGAGAACATAATGATCACCGATCTCGTGCGCAATGATCTGTCACGCGTGGCTGAGAAGAACAGTGTTCGGGTAAGAGAACTGTGTGAGGTCTACACCTATGACACTGTGCATCAGATGATCAGCACAGTGGAATGTAGAATTCCTGAAACGCTCCCTCTGTCAGAGGTGTTCCGAGCCACCTTTCCGATGGGATCCATGACCGGAGCTCCCAAAGTACGGGCCATGGAGCTCATCGAATCGCTCGAAGATTTTAGACGAGGTTGGTTCTCCGGGTGCATAGGATATATCGATCCAAAAGGTGATATGACCAGTAATGTCATCATACGGAGTATTGTCTATGATGAGACACATGGAAGGGCCTCCATCTCAGCTGGAGGGGCCATCACTTCTCTCTCCGATCCTGAGAAAGAATATGAGGAACGGATGTTGAAGGTCGAGGCCATCACAAGGGCGCTCTTCTCCTCAGCTCAAAAAAGGTCTCATCAGGAGTAATTGGGTAAGCTCACCAAGAAACTGGTTCCCTTTCCCTCTTCAGTTCTGAACCATATTTCTCCTCCACTCAATTGTACGATGTTCTTGCACATGGCCAAGCCAAGTCCGGTTCCAGTGCCCTTGGTGGTGAAGTTGGGCTCGAAGATCTTCTCTCTCATGGCCTCCGGAATACCCACTCCATTATCCTTTACTTCCAGGATGTACTGGTGCCCTTTGAAGACCAACCGAACCTCGATTCGTCCTTCCTGGCCTTCGGGAATACTCTGAACGGCATTTTTAATGAGATTGGTGAAGAGCCTTTTCATCTGGTTGCGATCGGCCAAGATGAATTGGGGCGACCTCAACTCCGTCCTGAAGCTAATGCTTGCGTTCGGCTCATTCTCGAAGAGCTCCACCGTATGTTCCAAGAGGTTCACCAGATCCATTTTCTCCTTATCCTGACTGGGCATCTTAGCAAAGTCAGAGAAAGCGGTTGCGATGTCCGACAGCGTGTCGATCTGCTCAATGAGCATATTGGTGCTCCTCTTGAATCGGTCTTCCCAATCCGGCCCCTTGTCCATCAGGCTTTTCTGAAGGTATTGGATGCTCAACTTCATAGGGGTGAGCGGGTTCTTGATCTCATGGGCCACCTGCTTGGCCATTTCCCTCCACGCACTCTCCCTTTCGCTCTTGGCCAGAAGCTCAGCATTCTCCTGTAATTCCTTCACCTTGGCATTATAGGCGGCCACCAAACTTGAGATCTCATCCGAGCCGTCATAGGAGATGGGCCTATTGGCACTGCCTAGCTTGATCTGGGCCAAATTATCTCTTAGCAACGTAAGCGGGCGGGTCAACCAACTGGAGACTACCACGCCAACTAAAATGGAAAGGATAAAGAGAAGCATGAGTACATTGACCACCGCCACCAAGAATTCGCTGAGTTCATTCTCCAACTCGCCCTGCTTGGCGAAATACGGCAGGTTCAGATAGGCCACCGTCTGTTTATCTGACCGGATGAAGGGTACATAAGCCGAAAGGTAATCCAACCCTCCTATGGACTCTTCATGGACAAAGAGCGTCTCTCCATCCCTCATGGCATCAAAGGCCTTAGGGTCAATCAGTTCCGAGCCTAATCCTCTGGAGAAGAGTTCATCCCTACTGCTGGCGATGAGTTGCCCATCAAGGTTATAAAGGTTGATGTCAGAGAAGAAGACCTTGGAGAACTTTACAAGGTAGTCTTCAAGAAGGGGAAGATCATTCAAAGCATTCTCTCGTTCGATCTTCTGCCCTAATTCGATGAGCACGGAATCTACCTTCTCGCTGAGGATACGTTCATTCTTCGCCTCATCCTGGCTGATGATATAGGCATAAGATCCAAGTCCGAAAATGAACAATGAGCCTAGGACCATACTCACGACCAATACTTGCACCTTGTTCTGAAGGCCCCAAGGACCCATTTCATAACCCCAGAAATAAAAGGCTAACAAGGTCCCTATGCCCATTACCACACCTAGAAAGAAGAGCACATATGTGAAGGTGGTGAACACCTCGGTCCAACTATCGGCATCCCTAGAAATCAGATAGGTATAGTCAGAACGGGTGAACTCCATATGGCGTTGCCCTTCCTTCACAAAGACACGTCCTTCAGGCTGCTCCGCCTCTAGGAAAGACCCCTCGAGATAGATCGGATAGCGATGTTCTCCGAATTGATCGATGAGCCGACCTTCTTTGTAATAGGCCATGGAATATCGGTTCAGTGCTTCCCCGATGACTTCTCCTCCTTCCTGCAGCAATTCAGGGAATCCCAATTCTTCAGGGAAAAGATTCAGCCGGAATCCTATGAAGAGCGCCTTGCTGAAATTGCTGTCAGGAGAGAGCTTGAGGACATAGTTCAAGCCTGGCTCATCTCCTGTAGATGGATAAAGGACTAGTCTCTGGCCATCATCCATTTTATTCCTGATGATATCCTCCTCGGTAGGGAACCGCACGTCCATCTCATATTTGGACCAATAATCCCTTAGGTGCTCTTTCTTCAATATCTCCTTGACTCGCTCAGGAGCCTCAAAGGATTCCCAGAGCAAGCTGTCCGAAAGAATACGGTCCTTCTCCCTTGCGAAGAGCTCTTCTGCCAAGGGATCCTTGTTCTCCATCAAGCGCTCAGCCACCAATCCCAAGAAGCGGTTCTCCTTCCTTACCAGCTCCTTCTCCAGGACCAAGGAGGCATAGATCGCCAGAACAGATAGACTTAAGAACAGACTGAAGATACGTGGCAATCCGCGAACTGAAGTCCTGGTGAAAAAGACCGTCATGAGTAGTATCCAGGACCATAGTACCTTCACCATATCGGTCATGCCGATGCTTTGGCCAATCAGTACTAGGAGGACCAGCGAGATTGAAAAGAAGCCCACTAAACGCTTTGTGTTCCATTGCCCCAATTGGTGAGCCAAGAGGCGTGCTAGATAAAGGGCCGAAAAGCAAAAGAGCCCTATCGTCAATAATCCAAGAAGACTTGAAACATTCCAATTCAATAGGTCTGAAACGTCCAGGTCAAGGCTTCCATCCCTGATCAAGATTCGGATCATCGCATCGAATACGCGAGTGAGGCTGAAATACACGAGAATGAGGAGAATAACTTCAAAGGTCCTCCAATAAGCAATCTTCAGCCCTCTGTTCCATAAGTGATAGAATACAGTCACGGTGATGAACCCATAGACCATGAGGTGCACGAGGGACGAGAAATAACTTGTCGATGCAAATACAGATGGATCGAAGATGAGATACTTGTCCAAAAGAACAGAAGACCAGTACTTCAATCCCACCAAGGACAGCGATAATATCAGAAGGGACACCATGATCTTGAGCAGATAGCTCGATCTCTTTCGATCCAGCCACTCATACAGAAGGTGACTTCCTAAAAGTATCGTGCCAATAAGACTTACCAAGAATGCGATGACCAATGGAAGAAACGGAACTTGTTCATCGGATCCTGTGAGGTAAAAGAGTTCTTCTCCAACTCTGCTACTCACTGGTTCCAAGGATTGGTCAGGTGTGAATGAGATGTTAAGCCCCTCACCTAGCTCGAAGCGAGGGTTGAAAGAATTCGTCAAGAAACGATTCTCGTAGCTGTATTCGTTCTTGAGAAGCAGGAAGCCATAGACCTTAACCTCACCAAAGGACCTGGTATGCAATAGATACCATCCATTCCCCAGCAATAGACAAGGGCCTGAAGTCTCCCAATCACCCATCGTGGCGAAGCCTGGGATAGAATTATCCGACCAATAGTGGAGGTGTCCGTCACGATAGGCATAGAAGGATAAGCCATCCACCTTCCATGTCTCGCGGTTGCGTTCGAAGAAAGATGAAACATAGATTTCATCCATCGCCTCTATGAGATCGAAAACCCCCTCTATTTCTTGCTCGGCATCATGGAGTTCATTTTGAAGCTTGATGGCGCTCTTGCGCAGATCCTTGGTGCCTTCCCCCTGTTTCAACACGAATGATGACAGGACGAAGACCAGAAGGCAGGTCGCGAAGTACAGAATCGTTCTTCGGCTATGTTCAGGGAAGTGTTTCAGCATCCACGGTCAGGGAAAGGCTTCACTAAAGAACGCTTTTCTGCCACACATCTGCGGATGTAGGTCATAGAAGTGCCGAAAAAGAAAAGGACTGAACTCCGATTATGACAGCGCTTCCGCACCGGCCACGATCTCAAGGATCTCTCCTGTGATAGCCGCTTGCCTTGCCTTGTTGTAAGTCAACTTGAGATTCTTCAAGAGTTCTCCTGCATTGTCGGTTGCCTTATGCATTGCGGTCATTCGAGCGCCATGTTCTGATGCATGGGAATCAAGGAGGGCCTTATAGAGCTGTACTCTCAAAGATTTCGGAATAAGGTCCTTGATGATCTCCTCTTTACTTGGCTCGAAGATGTAATCAACACTACTCATGCCTTCACCACTTGGCTCAGCAGGAATGATAGGCAAGAATTGCTCCGTCTTAATGATCTGACTAGCCGCGTTCTTAAAGCTGTTATAGACTAAGAAGACCTGATCGTACTGACCAGATGTGAACCGTTGCATGGCCTCTGTGGCGATATTGGAAACGAAACCGAAGTTCAGGTTCTCATATACGTCAGCCGCGAGAGAAGAGAAGGTGCCATTGACCATGACATATCTCTTCTTCAGCGCATCCCCTGCCTTCTTACCCAAGGCCAGCACTTCGATGTCCACTCCAAGATGGGACTTCTTCCAATGATCGACTGCCTTGACGATGTTCGCGTTGAACGCACCCGCTAATCCACGGTTAGAGCTGATGGCTATGATCAAGACTTTCTTTTGGTCCCTTACTTCAGCATAGCTGTTCTCTGAAGCATCGAGACTCGAACTCAGGTTTGCAAGGATATCTTGGAGCTTTTCGGAATACGGACGCATCTGCACGATGGCGTCTTGGGCTCTGCGCAACTTGGCAGCTGAGACCATCTTCATCGCTGAAGTGATCTGCTGGGTGGATTGAACAGACTTGATCCTACTCCTTATTTCCTTGAGATTTGCCACCTATCAGACGTATTTTGATGAAAGATCGGCCGCTACTTTTTCGATGACATCAGTAATGCTATCATCCAACTTACCTGCTGCCAACCCATCGAGGG
>JAQCAN010000037.1 GCA_027621335.1 Bacteroidota bacterium | reverse complement strand
TCATTCAGATAGGAGAGCATGATGCCATTATCCTTGCGTTCGAAATAGTTCATCACTCTGGAAATCCTTCGTTCTGTGAGCCGCTTGTTATAGTCGCTCTCTGCTAATGGACTCGCATAGCCCTTGATGACGATCTCAATCTTCTTCCCTTTTTCAAGCTCCCCGAGTAAAAGGTCAAATACCTCGTCCAAGACCTTCAACTGACCCTCCAAAGCGACATCGAAGAAGGTGTTCATCTGCTCCTGGGCGTCAATCGATTGCTCCTCGCTCAGACCGGCACTGTATTCTCTGAGATAGTCCTCCCGCATCTGCACATAGGCCCTGAGGGTATTGGCGAAGTCCTTGTCCGTTGTGACGGCAAGGGAGCCAGGGTCCGGAATGTCATTGTGGAAATAGAGGCTGATCGGCAGTAGGTCCTTCAATTCGGACACACTCTGGATGGATTCAGGGACCACAGGAACGGATTGCCGTTCAAGGCTATCCTTCTCTATTTCAACTAATAATTCTTCTTCCTTCCGATCGACCAAGAAGAGGTCGTTACAGCATTGGGAGCCATCGATGCTATAGGCACTGGAGCGGTTGGAGCTTAAGAAACCCCAGTCACCTTGCCAGCGGAAATAGAGGTCGTTCAAGGAACTGTTGATGGGCAGACCCATGTTCTTAGGGCTCTCCTTCGACTCGGGTCCCACCACCTGGAATACATCGAAACCGCCATAGCCTGGAAAGAGGTCGGAGCTGAAATAGAGGACGCCCTCCTCTTCGGAGAAGGAAGGGCTCACTTCATTCCCCGCGCTATTCACATACGGCCCCATGTTCTTGATGCGCCACTCGCCATTCTCCTCTTGGGCGATCCAGAGGTCCATGCCGCCCCGGGTGCCTTCACGGTCGGAGGCGAAGAGCAGCCTCTCCTGACCTTCCCACTGGAAGGGGAACGCATGGGTATGGGTAGAGTCACTGCTCAGGAAATCACCGTTCAAATACTCCAAAGGGCCTGCAATCCCATTGGCCCAAGGGAATCGCCCGATAAGGCAATGCCTCAGATCCTCACACTTACTGATGTAGAGCCAGCTTCCGCTAGGGTCCAGAACGGGATTCGCATAATGTCTGTCGGGCTTGAAGGAGGCACTGTCCAATAGTAGGGTCTTCTTCCAATTCCCTTTGATCCACTCACTCTGATAGGTACGGATGAGGTATTGATCGGCTTGCTTCAAAGCCAAATCGTTCGTGTAGGGTCCGCGTAAGGAAGAGAACAGGAGGTTGCTATCGGGTAGCATGAAAGCAGCAAAATCCGACTCAGGCCCATTCACCCTGGGACCCAGCTGCTCTATCCGTATGGACTCATCCACTTCAGGATGAAGCAGGGCGAACTCGGCTGAACGCATATAATCGTCTATGCGGGCCTGTTTGCTTTCGTCCCCTTTGGCTTGTGCTCGCGCGCGTTTCCAATATTCAATGGCCGCCTCGTACTTGCCGAGGTAGGTGTACATCAAGGCAATGTGATAAGGCCCTTCGGGATAGTAGCGGCCTCGGTCCTTGCGGTAGACCTTCTGGTAGAATCTCAAGGCATCCCGGTACTGATGGTTGTTCTCGTGGGCAGTTGCCAAGGCATACTGCAATTCAGCGCGGCTGGAGTCCAGTGCGTAAACCTCCATGTAGTAGCGCACTGCGCCTTGATGGTCCTCCAGTGACTCGGCTTCTTTGGCCAGTTCCATCCACTTGGCATATTCCTGCCCTTGAGCCAATGAACACAAGGTCATGAGGACGATAAGTGCTATGTATCTCATAGGTACACAGGGCATTTACGATGCGGTTCCCTTACTTCTCTGAAGAGGTCGATGACGTAGATGGCGGCAATCTCCAATCCCCCACGATTCTGGCTGGCCACATCCAAAGTGGAAAGGTTGATGTCATAGCTCAGACCCACCGTCCAGCGGTCATAGTCCATGCCCACCTGCACGTAAGCTGCATCTTTTAACCTGCCGAAAACCCCCGTATAGACCCGCCTGAACACCATTACATCATCCCTGAGGGTATAGCGGAAACGGCTGCCAAGAAGTACTTCCCTGTAGGTACCTTGGGACATGAATTGAACGGAAGGAAGGACATCCCAATCGTCCGAGATGGGCTGAGAGAGTTCTGAATGAAACGTGAATCGCGTGTCAAGATTCTCGGTGGCATTCTCTTGAAAGGCCACATCAGGACCATTGATATTGAAGAGGCTGATTCCCGCGCTGAGGTATTTTCTGTCAGACTGGATGCGCAGGTATTGGATGCCAGCTGCGAGGTCCAGATGAGAAACAGCATTGAAGGCCAAAGCCTCACCTGTGCTAGCCGTGGGATCGTAAAGACTTCCCGTGTATTGGGAATCGAAGCGCAGGTCACTGTCATCGATGCGTTTCTGTGTGAATCCGATCTGCAATCCCCCCCTGATGGATTGCTCACCTTCCCCCCCGATACTCAAGGAAGAGGCCAGCAAGCCTTGAACCGAAAAGGTCCTGAAACGGGAATCCCCAGCGATGTCATTCATCAGGCTCAAGCCCAAGCCCAAATTCTCTTTCTTGAAAGGCTCCGAGATATCCCCTGAAAGGTAGAAGCTGCTAAAGGGCGTGGTCACAGAGCGCCACTGGCTGCGGTGCAGTCCAGTGAAGCGCAGGTCTCCACGCATGATGTGCCCCGTGTTGGCCGGATTCAGATAAATGGCGTTGTTGTAGTATTGGGAGAAATGTAGGTCCTGACAATGCACGGATACTGACGAGGCCATAATTCCAATGATGGGCACTATGTGCTTAAGCCCCTTCATCGGATCAAGGTGATGTTGCCTTTTTCAAAGTTCTCCTGCCCATCGATGCAGCGCACATTCAAGTGGTAGACATAGACCGCAGGATCGAGCTCTTTTCCTTTGAAGGTTCCATCCCAACCTATCTCCTGGTCAGACGTCTCGAAGACCACTTCTCCCCATCGGTCATAGATCTTCAAGGTGAAGGCTTCAATGAACTCTCCACGGACGAAAAGGACATCATTCGCATCGTCTCCGTTGGGAGTGAAGGCATTGGGAACGAAGGTCAGGGGGAAATCACATTGGAACTCGAAGACACGCACGGTCACGGTATCGGATCGGGTGCAGGCTCCATTAAGGTCACTGTCCACAATGTTGACAGTATATGTAGTAGTCTGCAGCGGGGATGCAAAAGGGCTCGGTCCCCCAGTACTGGAAAGTCCATCAGGAGGTGACCACAGGTAGCTATAGCCCGTAGCCGGGTCGGCAAAGAGCTGTGTGCTTCCGCCCAATGGAATAGAGCCATCCAAACTGCTGGCATCCACCTCGATGAAGGACAGAGGGGAGATCTCCACTAGAATGGAATCGCTGACTGAGCATCCTTGAGTCCCGGTCAAGGTCACCTGCACTTGTACGTCCTCATCGCTTGAGACTAGGACGGTTGGGCTTCCTTGTCCACCTAGAATGACGGATTCGGGGGCCCATATGATGCTCAAAGGTTCATCGGGCAAGTTGCTGAAAGCCGTCAGTTCGATGGGATCATCCGCACATATATAGACGTTGGGGCTAATGCTGACCGATTCATTGAACAAGAACACGTTGACCTGACCTTCAACGGAGCAATTTCCTTCGGCCAAGAGGTAATAGGTGCCTCCTGTCAAGGGGCTGACCTGCAGCAAGCTATCTGTTCCAATGACCTGCGTGAACTCAGCATCGCTTGCCCAAGTGTAGGTATCGGCTGTACCGAAACTGTTGGCAATGAAGCTGGCCATCCCTCCTTCACAGAGGATCGTGTCATTGCTCAGTTCCAACTGGACCGCTTCCACATTGACGGTCTGCGTGGCCTGTGTGGGGCAGATTCCATTATCTATGTTCAAGGTGAAGGTGGTGGTGCTATTCACCGTAGCCAATGGTGATGAGACATTCGCATTGTTCAATGGTCCGGAAGGGGTCCATGAGTAGGTGATGCCTGGTAATGGAAGTTGCTCTATGCCCAGTTGCACGGTGGTGCCCTCACAGACTTCCACCTCAGCCAATTCCACTGGATTCTCATCGAAGATGAAGACAGTTTGAACCAAGGTGTCGGCCAAATTACAGCTGAAGGGGTCGCTCAGGATGAGCTGCACATCATAGGCGCCTGGGGCGTTGAAGAAATGAGTAGGGGAGAAATCACTTGAAGTCTCATTGTCTCCAAAGTTCCAGCTGAAGGTCAATCCACCTAAACTGGTATTCTGGAAGTCCATGCTATCTGGAAAACAGACAGGCTCAAAGCTGAAATCGGCAATGACCGCAGGCAGCTCGAAGTCCAACTTGAAGACGCCATTGTTACAACCTGAACTTCCATTTTCAGAAGAAACGGCATTGGAAGGGAAAATGGGGAAATCGCTATTACCCTGGCAGCCCGCGCACACCGATTGATAGACCTTGCCTTTGCGGTCGAAACGGCTGGTGCCGCCATCCACATGCTCATTGCTTTCATCACCTCCAAAGTAGCTGGCATAGACGAGCTCAGAAGCATCATCGGCTAATGCCAAGAGGTAGAAATCACCTCCATCTGTGGTGCTCTGATAGGCATCAACGGTGATTGGTAATCCAGTGGTGGTCAATGGACCACCTTGCGTGGGTCCGCCCCAGCCGCTGAGATAGATTCGATCGCAGAGGTCCACAAGGAAGGCGGTGGGGGATATGTTTGGCTGCCCATTCCCATTGCCAAAGGCCGTGGACCAGATGACCCCACTCAGGTCACTATTCAACTTGCTGATGAACTGTCCTGAGTTCGGGATGGAGAACCCCGCATTGGTGATGAAGTCGTTCCCATTGAAGGTCTGCCCGAAGAGGTGGATGTCATCCTGTGAATCCAGCTCCACCATATACGCTTGATCATAGGTGGGGCTGCCCCAGTAGGAACAGGCGATGATCTCCGAACCTGAGCCGTTCAGAACGACTACCCATCCATCTGTACTGCCTCCTTGGAAGCTAGGTTCTAATACGCCTGGAGTCGTAGGTAGATCAGTGGATGAAGTTCCACCGCACACGATGATATGTCCAAGACTATTAGTGGTGATGGAGAAGGCGGCATCCTCGGCCGAGCCCCCGAAATAGGTGCTCCATATGAGGCTGCTCAAATCCTCTGGCATCTTGAATATGACCCCATCCTGTAGGCTTCCTGGCGAATCTGGAAAGACCACTCCTGCCGTGGTGGGGAAGTCGTTCGTTCCGCTGGAGACCAAGGAACTGGAGGCCACAATGACATTGCCTTCGTTATCGAAGTCGATCTCCCCTCTGATCTCATCGGCATAGTTATAATTGGTCGGAGCTTCCCTATTGATGCCATCGTTTCCATTTCCCCCGACAAAGGTGGAAGAGAGCAGCTGGGCCCCTTCGAAGTCCAGTTTGGAGATGATGATGTCACTTCCCGCAGGAAAGGCCACACCCAAGCCATCGGTCAGATAAGGGAAGCCCCCCTCGAAGCTGGTGTCATAGGCCCCTGGTGTTGTTGGGTAATTGGCCGATCCCGTAGTGCCATAGACATAGAGTTCATCTTGGGCGTTCACGATGATGCTGTGAGGCAACTCAGTCCCCGCTCCTCCGATGTAGGTGCTCCAGACCAAAAAGGTCCCCGTGGTATCATACTTGCTTAGGGCAATGTCTACCGTGCCTCCATTCCATGTTTCATTGTAAGCACCCAAAGTCGTTGGGTAGGCATTTCCGAAGGCGGTGCTTCCACTGTAGAGGAAACCATTCCGATCGAATGTGGCGGTATACCCGAAGTTATTGGACGAAGAACCACTGAAAGTGGAGAAGCGCAGCTCAGGATCGATGATGAGCTTCAGGTTCTTGTCCAAGTCCGTAGCCTCAAAGCCGAGAACTGACTCATCCAGCATGTACTGACAAGGAACGCTGAGCTGTTCCCCAGCCTTTAATTGATAGGCACTGAAGTTGGGATGAGGAGTTCTCCTTCAGGTCCTAACTCTGGTTCCACACCTTCATATTTGAATTTCACTTGGGAGAGATCGGCTCCTGGCTCGCATTCCAAGTCGTATTTCAAATTGCCATTGACAAAGTAATAGTGAAGCGCAATGCCAGGATAGACCTCCTTCAATCGAATGCTCTTGTATGCCTTGGCCTTACTACCCCAATGGGAAGGGTCATTGCCGAGGAAGTAGCTGAAATGTCCGAGTGAAGATTCTCCCTTCAGGATATCGAACACTGGATTCGCTTGTTCGAAGGCGAGGTGATAACTGTGGTAATGCAGGAGGTCTGGAGGATACACCCCCTCGGTATGATGGGCTTCAGCGATGAGGGCCTGCTCCTCAGGATCCCTGATGTCAAAGGTGAGGCCTCCATTTTCGATATAGATCAGGGCTTCAGGAAGTTCGGCCCTGAACAAGACTTGATCAGGCCATTGGCCCTTATTCTCAATGAAATATTGAGCTTGAGAAGTTCCAAGAACCAACAGGAAAGTGACCAGACAAAACGTTCTCCATCCCATGACAGGCCCAAGTTACAGGTTACGCGTGGTAAAGGAGCTTAGTGACAGGTAGAAAAAAGGACCAAAATGCAACTTCAGAAGTCCCCAATTCACAGATACAGTCGCTTCAGTGCTCTCAGAAAAGGCGCAGAGTCCAAGCTGAGCATCAACTGCACATCTTCTTTGAAGGAACTCTGTTCGTCCAAGAAGCGAAGGATGCGGTCCGTGGCATTCCGGTGATAGAGTTGCTCGAAGATGACCGGGCCCAAGCTGTTTTCCTCAAGCAGGATATTGAGTAGGATACGGTCGTAAAAGCGATGTCGGGCCTTGAAAGGGCGGGTCGGAAGAGTTTCACCTGCGACCAACGCATCCACCACCATCTTGGCGTAACGCTCCGCGTTCTTGAAGGAATATCCTGATGAAGGCCTCACCCAACCTCCAGCCGTGCCAATCAAGAGCTGACCGGGTTCCTGCTGCTCCTCGAAGGGGAAATCACTCATGGGGATGACCCCGAATTCTTCCTCGATGGTCGTATAGTTTTTAATCTTTAGCCGCCCCTCGATTTCCTTGTTGACCAATGTCTCATACTCCTCAGGAGACAGGAGCGTATCGGTGAATAAGGTGTATTCCACCAGGGCTTCATGGGGTGAGGTCGGCAGTACATAGCAAAAACTGGTGCTACCCTTCCAAGAGGCCCTGAAATCCATCATGGTGAACGTGCTTGGGTCGAAGGTCCGTTCCTCAGTGCGAATCAGCTTGCCCTTGAAGTGCTGGAGCAGGCGCTGATGGCCGTCATTCTTCTTCTCGAATGCTTTTGGAATGCGGCTATCGAAGATCAAAGGGCTGTAATACAGTCCTCCATCTGTTTGAACCTGCATCCACTCGCCTTTGCGTCTTACCTCAGAGACCTTTTCATGGTGCAGGTGGATGTTTGGTGAGGCTTTCACTTTCTCCAAAGCGTACCTGTAGAAATCCAGACCGCGCAGCATCTTGTATTCATAGCCATTCAGACTTAAAGGTACGGAGTGGCTTGGTCCGTGGAAATTTCCTTCTGCCCAACGTCCTGTGAGGAGATGGTCCCACTGGCCTTCGCCTTTCTCCCAGTAACACCAGGTGCGGTCATTCTCATCTTTCTTGGAAGGCTCCAAGACCAGAATGCGTTTATCTGCTAGACTCGGACGAGAGATGATCTGCAGGAGGAGATGGAGGCCTGCTGCCCCTGCTCCTATGATGATGTGGTCATAACTGTTCTCTACGCTCCGCATGGCTTAAAGATGGACATTTCATCAGAGACGTATGCGGTCTGACGAAGTCGCTCAACAGAAGAAATGGATAGTACTTACGTCAGAGAGGACGAGTTGCTTTTTGATCTCACGTTGGTGGGTTTCACCTGCAATGGCTATGATACATTGGCTTTTAGGCTGAATCTGTTCAGGCGAGGTCAGAGGCTTCCCATGTATAGGGGCGTTCCATTTCTTGGCATTGTCGGTCACCCAAGTAAAGGAAGTTCCTTCTTCAAGAAGTAGCTTGGCCAAGGCCTTTCCTTTGGCACCCGCTCCCCATAGCACTAAGGGGTGGTCAGCAAGGTGGTCGCACTTCAGGTAATACCGGATCTTCAATTGCGGGAATCGGTTATCCTGATAGTTGGGGTCAGTGCGAGACGCTCGTTCTGAATGATCCCGCCAGTGGTGAAGTACTTTATTCACACCTGCTACCTTGAATCCTGCTTCATACATTCTGAAGACCAGGTCATAATCCTCAGGGTAGCTGTCATGATCGAAGGCCCCTATGGACTCCAGGTCTTCGCGGTGCATCATCCAGCAGGGGGAGGGGATGACACATTCCTTGTAGATCTCCTGCCAATGTCCTTTTTCATCGATCAAAGTGTTCAACCACTCCGCATAGCGTTGGAAGCCATCGGCCAGTGGAGCATCTTCCCTGAAATAGCTAACCTTGGCCGTGGCCACGTGGCCTGGACGACACACCGCTTGCAGGTCCTGAAGTTTATCTGCGGTCATTAGATCATCGGCATCCATTCGTGTCACCATGGGAGAAGAGCTGGCCTCGTAGGCCGTTCTCAAGGCGGGGATGATGCCTTTTCCTTGATTCTTTAGAAGGATAATTCGGTCATCTTTAGACATATAATGCTCCATAATTGATTTGGAATCATCTTCAGAGTGATCGTCCACCATGAGGAGCTCCCAATCATTGAAACACTGATCCAGAATACTCTCTAAGGTAGACTCCAAGAAAAGCCCTGCATTCCTAACGGGCATGAGGATGGAGATCTGGCTCATGAAGACATGAGGTTTTTATCCATCCCCCTTATCAAACGAGGGACGGTGACCTAGGCGTCATCCGGCTATCGAAATAGCGTGAGGCGATAACGGAGAGCAAGGCGATGGCGGCCATGACACCTTGCCCATCAGCTGCAATGTGATGAGAGGTGAACGTTAGCAATGAATCAAAGAAGAAACCAGCATAGGCCCATTCCTTAAGGAGTGGGGAGACTTTGGTCAGAACCGCTGTCACTCCTAAGATCTTCATTCCAGCCATTGGATAAATAAGCCAAGAAGGGAATCCCAATAGGCCATATAGGCCTTCGACAAGGTCATAGCGCGTGAAATACATGAAGGCGGAAAAGAGGAAGATAAAGCACATCATTGCTGTGCTAATCCAGTAGAATATCTTTTGGCGTGGCATAAAGTTCTGAGTTGAAGACGTTCAACAAAGTAATGAAAAGCGAACAGAGAAACGCGAAGACTTGGTCAAGCAATTGGGCAAAGGAAAGGCCAGTTGCATACAGCAGCCGGCCTTTGACCTAATCAACCAAACAATCTTAAGCTAAGAGCTTGAGACAAAACTAGAAGGCGTGAATGAAGTTCTGCGACCATTCATCACAAAGGAGAGTTGGTGAATCGACCAGATTATTGCGAACTATTGCGATTCAAAAAGGCCCAAAATGAACATCAGTCATCTCGATAGAGTTCGCCAATTCTGGAAAAGGTGAAAGGGATCGTGCATTTTTTGGGACACTTGTTGGTCGCATTGACTCTCGAAGTGGATTACCTTCGCAGACCATGAGGATAGGCGCGATAGATATAGGTTCCAATGCAGTCAGATTGATTATCAAGGAGGTCAAACACTTCGAGCAACAATATGAATCCTATAAGATATGCTACACTCGAGTTCCGATCAGACTTGGAGCGGATGTCTTCGTGACTGGGTGGATCTCTGAAACGAAGCGCGATCAACTCGCCAAGACCATGCGGGCCTTCCGTTTACTGATGGAGGTTCAAGGCGTGAAGCAGTTCAGGGCCTGCAGCACCTCAGCTATGCGGGAAGCTAGTAACGGCAAGGAAGTCCTTGACTATATGCGCTCGGAATCCCAAGTGGACGTGGAACTCCTCAGTGGAGAAGAAGAAGCTGAGGCCATCATGGCCAACTTCGCCACACAGCGGCTGATTCCTGGAAGGAAATATGCCTACATCGATGTGGGTGGTGGAAGCACGGAGGTCTCCCTCATCTTGGATGGGGAGCGCCTTGTTTCCCAGTCTTTCCGCATAGGAACGGTCAGACTACTGTATAACAAGGTGGATTCTGCAGAATGGGATCGCCTCAGGACCTTTATGGATGACCTCAAGGCCGAACATGGGGAGATGATCGGCATCGGTACGGGAGGGAACATCAACCGAATCTTCAAGGAGGCCGGTAAGAATCAGCTCATGGACATGTCCATTGACGAGATTGCGAAAGTGAAGGAGACCATGGAATCCTACTCCTATGATGAGCGCATCTTTCTGCTCAAACTCAAACCCGATCGTGCGGACGTCATCATTCCTGCTGCAGAGATCTATCTGGAGGCCATGAAGCATGCTGGAATCCAATACATCAATGTTCCTAAACTTGGCCTCTCTGACGGACTGATCATGAACATTTTCAAGGTCATGGAACTCGAACATAAAGTCACTTGAGCAGATTGTTCTAGAGTATCCCTAAAAGTTCCTTAAGCGCTTTGACTTCATACGTGGGGGATTCCGTGTGGGGTATGCCCTTGGGATTGAAGTAGGCCTGATCCATTCCAACCTTCATGGCACCGTGGATATCAGCACCCATGGAATCGCCCACCATCAAGGATTCTGAGGCATCGGCTCGGCTTCTTTTGAAGGCATGTTCGAAGATGATGGGGTCAGGTTTTTTGGCGCCAGCCTCCTCTGAGGTGATGATCTCAATGAAGTACTTCTTCAGATCACTTTCTCTCAACTTGATGTGTTGCACCTCTTCGAAACCATTGGTGATGATGTGCATGATATAGCCACGTTCACCTAATTCATGTAGCACCTCATGGGCTCCCTCATGGAGGTGGGGCATATAGGGACCGATATCGGTGTAGGCAGTGGCCACTTCATCAGCCAAGATGAGATCCACTAGTCCGAAGCGTTGCATGGACTCACTGAAACGTCCCACCCTCAGGTCCTCCTTGCTCACCAGTTCATTGCGATAGGCGTCCCACCAACGATCATTCACTTCCACATAGGCCTCATGGAACACCTCGAAGGGTACTTTCATTCGTGGGGCTAGCAGGTCGGCAAAGATATTTCGCATCGCTTGGGCAGAGTTCTTCTCGAAGTCCCAGAGCGTATGGTCCAAGTCGAAGAAGAGGTGCTTATATATGCCCATGGAAGACATATTTGATGACCCAAGTGAGCGAGGTGAGTGCTAGGGTCCAAAGGAAGAAAGCCAAGGAGATGGCTGGGATGGCCGTGTTATGGTTCCTGAAATAACGGGAGGCCAAGAGACCTGCCAAGGGCACGGAGATGACCCCAGCGATGATGCCCATTCCAAGCAGACCATACTTCAATTTCATCTTCACAATCGTTCGGTTGATGAAGGTGAATTTCTTAGCAGGTTTTTTCCTGTGCTTGGCGAAGTAGTCGAAGATGATCTCTCCGAAGAAATAGAACCCCACGAATCCTATGATGGCACTAGCTGAAACGGTGATCAAGGTGCCCAACCAAGAATAGCCCAATCCGATCATCGTACTCGGAGTGATGACGAATTTCAAGACGGACAGAAAGAACCAGCCCAGATATTCAAGGATTAGTGCGCCCATCAGGTCTTGGATCCGAAGGCCAGATCACCCGCATCACCCAACCCCGGTACGATGTACGACATGTCATTCAACTCGGGATCGATAGCTGCGCAATGGATGGTCGTATTCTCAGGGAAGTGGCGCTGTATGGTACGAATGCCCACGGAGCTGGCAATGGCGGTGGCGATATGCACCCTAGAGGGTGTTCCTTTTTCCAGCAAGGCGTCATAGGCCAACATCAATGAGGTACCAGTAGCCAGCATAGGGTCACATAGGATAAGTTCCTTTCCCTCCAATGACGGACAAGCGATATACTCCACCTCCACCTCGATGTCCTCACCTTTGCCATGTGGCTTTCGGAAGGCGGAGATAAAGGCGTTCTCTGCTTTGTCAAAATAACTCAAGACCCCATGATGCATGGTCAATCCAGCCCTCAGGACGGAGACGATGACTGGCTGCTTCTCCAAGAGCATGGGATGTGTTTGTCCCAATGGGGTGATGATGGTCTGTGGTCCATAATCCATGAGTTTGCTGATCTCATAAGCCATGATCTCCCCGATGCGTTCCAGGTTCCTTCGGAAGCGCATGGCGTCCTTCTGCACCTCAACATCTCTCAGTTCAGCGAGATAGTGGTTGCATAAGGAACGTTCTAAACTGAGGTCACGGAGCATGGCGGTAGGATTTCGTCAAAGATACCTACTCTCATTTCAAGAGGTCCTCAAAAGCGAGTTCCAAAGTCCCCTTTTCAAAGGTGAAGCCTTCTTGAATCAATAGGGCTGGACTCAGAAATCTGCTGTCCAAGATCAATGAGGGATCCACGCCAGTGAATCGACTCCCGATCTGTATAGCAAAGGCAGGGGCCGGCAGGCCGATAGGCATTCCTACGGCTTTGCGAAGGGCCCTCATAAAGGAAGCATTGCTCCTTGCATCGGGGCTGCTGAGGTTCACAGGTCCTCGGACGTCCTCCTTTTCTATGAGGAAGGCTACCGCTCTGCAGAAATCATCAATATGGATCCAGCTCATCATCTGTTTTCCATTGCCTTGAGGCCCACCAAGACCTGTCTTAGCGATTAGCCTTAATGGAGGAAAGGCGCCTTCTTCTCGGTCCAATACAGGCGTGATGCGCATGGCGACACGTCTCAACGGAAGGTCTTCTTCGTAAAAGGCATCCTCCCAGCTCTTGCTGAGGATGGAAAGGAATGACTGGCCTACTTTCTCCACACCTTCATCCTGGGCAATATCCCAGCTCTGAGGATAGATGGCGGAGCCACTGGCATTTAACCAAAGCTTGACGTTGGTCTCATTCTCTTTCAGCGCCCGGCCGAGTGCTCGAGTGGAATCGACTCGTGAGCTGGTGAGCAGTTTTTTGTTCTCTTCAGTGAATCGGCACTGAATGGACTTGCCTGTTAGGTTGATGAGCACTGTGGCCTTTTTGAGTTCGTTCACCCAAGGACCTTGATTCACGGCATCCCATTGGACCGTCCGATAGATGCCGAGGTCCTCGATCTTGCCTCTGCTCAAGACAATGATATCCGTGAAGGCGGAACCTAAGTGTTCAATGAGGTGCTGACCTAGGAGGCCCGTGCCTCCAGCAATGACAAGTGTTCTAGACATGAGAGTGAGACAAGGCGGTTTTCATATGGGCTGCATTCAGATAAGGTTTCTAATCAGTAGGAGCTAGACACTCTAGGAAGACCTTCTTCCATCCCTGCCATGTCCCATGATCCGTGACAGAATCATTATGCCATAGGCTGACAAAGGTACCATTGACCGCTTTCACTTCTTCCTTGATGCGTTGCACCTCAACCAAGGCTTCATCAGGACTCAAGCCCATGTAATCCTGTAAGCTCGCGTCCATGAGGCTGAGAGGCATTAGGAACATGGAGGTCATTTTCTCCTCCTTTAGGTCATACCATGGGAAAGGGTGGGAGGTCCCAGCCCTGAAGCCCACATGGTCCGCAAATCCCATGGTGAAGTCCACTTCTATGCCTTTATCGATGAGCCGCCTGTAGGTGTTTGGAAGGTCCAGGTACAGGAAATGCTGGCGGCTGGTGTCCACTTTCTTCCCGGTGGTCTTGGCCAATCGGGCGAACTCCATCTTCAGGGCCTTGTCTGAGCTATTGGAAGCCATGGAGGGATGGAGACCGACTTCTGCCCATTCTC
>JAQCAN010000036.1 GCA_027621335.1 Bacteroidota bacterium | reverse complement strand
TCAGCCACCATGACTGAAGAGATCGAGGAGCTCATCGAGGATTTCTTTGTGAATCCTGAACAGATCACCATTGCCTTGAGTGGTACCCCATTGGAGACCATTGAACAGGTGGCCTATGCAGTCCCGAATTTCTATACGAAGGTCAATCTGCTCTCACACCTTCTGCAGGACCGAGACCAATGGAGGAAGGTCCTGGTCTTCACCTCCAGCAAGAAGGAGGCCGACCTTCTTTATGAGAAGTTGGAACCTGAGCATGGCTCAAGATTGGCCATCATCCACTCCAATAAGTCGCAGAACGCCAGGATTCAGGCTATCACCAATTTCGACCAAGGACAGAGCAGTGCCTTGATCGCCACGGATATCATTGCGCGGGGCCTTGATCTGGAGCAGGTGAGCCATGTGGTGAACTTCGACTGCCCACGATTCCCTGAGAATTACATCCACCGCATCGGCCGAACCGGGCGAGCAGGCCAAGAAGGACATAGCATCCTTTTCTATCGGGAGGAGGAGGAGGAAGCTAAGGAGGCCATTGAGACCTTGATGGATATGAAGCTTCCGATTATGGAGATTCCCGAAGATGTAGAACGTTCCACCCGTCTCTTGCCTTCTGAGAAACCGGATTTCAGCTTGAACAAGCATCATGAGCGGAACAAGAAACTGGCCCTTGGCAGCAAAGGTCCAGGCTTCCATGAGAAGAAGGAGAAGAATCAGAAGGTGAACCTCGGAGGCTCCTATCATCGGGAACTTGCAAAGAAGTACAAGAAACCTCAGAAGCGAGGCGATAAAATCCAGAACATGAAGAAGAAGAGGAAGTAACTTTTCTCGCCTCTTTAATTTTTTAATTGTCGCGTGTCCTAATCTCCGATCTGAACGAATCCACTTGCAGAGCTGATGGAGACGATAGTGCCGCCTTGGGCCCCCATGGTTCCCTGTACGCTCAGGCGCTTGTCCTCCGTGACAGCCCGTTTGGCCACGTTCATGTCTTTGGGTAGACTCAACTCACCTTCTCCGTCCACATCCAAGTCAAAGCGCCCTGAAAAGCCAGGTGCGAGCCCCAGAATGACCTGGGTCTTGGACCCATCGATGCTCACCCGCTCTGCCCCTTGGGCCACTTGCATGACTCTCAGGGTCCCAAATTTAGTAGAGGCTCTGAGTTCCTTATTCAAGGTGCCGATCTTCAGGTCACTCAGATTGAAAGACCCATAGACCTTATCCAATACATTCACAAAGATGTCATCATGGCGGGAGGTAACGTTCAATGTGGCTACCTCATCAATCTCGATCTCCGAGGAAGAGGAACTGAGCATGATATCACCCCCCTCATCCAGATCCAAAGAGGAACCCGAACCCAAGTCGATCTGTCCTTTAGTGATGCTCTTAACTTTCACCTTGCCGTAGCGAACTTCCAATCGCTTGACATTTTTCAAATCCCTGGCCCTGAAGTCCCCATGCTGCACCACGATATCCAATTCACCGTCATGGCTTCCCATAAAGACATTGCCGAATTTATTTGAGATCTCAAGCGGTATGGTCGCAGGCAGGTATACCTTGTAGTTCACCTCGATCCTATTGGATCCCAACTCTTTTGAGACGTTATAGGTGCTCTTGCGCCAGATGCTGGCATCCTCTTTCCAGTTGGTCTCAGCAATGATGAAGCCAGAGGTGCGCGTGAAATCCACATGGATACTCTCCATCATGGTCTGTCTCCAGTCGTACTTCTCGGAGTAAGTCCTGATCACGACTTGGATCTTCACGGAATCCTTGGCCCACGGTACAATCTCAATGTCACCATAGCGATTGCTCAATTCCACATAGGAGCCCTTGGTAGCCACATAGGATCGACTAAGCTTTTTCTCGTCATAGACCTCCCCTTGCCCGATGCTGGACAGGGTCCAGCTGAGAATACAGAAGAGGAGGGTCAGTTTCTTATAGTTCATGTTCATCATCTAAATGGTGTTCATCGGATTGGGGCTCCAAGGCCTTCAGCAGGTCTTCCAACAAGCTGAGCCTGAGCCGGTAATTCTCTATCATGGCCTCCACGATCATAGCATCATTCTTCCTCTCGCCCATTTCAAGCTTGAGACCTTCGAATTCCGCAGCCAATTCGCTCATCTCCTCCATCAGGTCTTCATCCACCTCGTAGGCCTTCAGTCTATCCAGCCGCTCATTGACCTGGACGGAGTAATAGCGATTCACTTCGATCATGTCCTCACCCATATTCTGGAGAGGGTCGTAGGTGTCCTCTTCTTCCGTCACAGCAAACTCTGGCCCGGCATTGAAAGCTTCCGATCCATCACGGAGCAGAAAGAACAATCCTGAGGCGAGTAGGAGCGTGATGCTGGCTGCCAAGGCCCAGAGCTTATATGGGATGTTCCTTTGCTCAAGATTGCCGGATCCAAGATCCTTTTTAATGGCCTGCCATACCGCATCTGAAGGGACCTCATCATTGATCGAATCCCATTCTCTGTCGATGAACTCTTTAAGCTTGTCGTTTTTCATTTCCTATCTCTATCAATCGTTCCTGTATCCTCTTCTTCGCTCTGTTCAATTGGGACTTGGAAGTCCCTTCACTGATACCCAGGCTCTCCGCGATCTCCTTGTGCGAGTAGTTCTCGAACATATAGAGCGCAAAGACCGTTCTGTAGCCATCGGAGAGCTCTTTCATGGCCCTCTTGACATCAGTCACTTCATATGGATTCTCCGTTACCGGCTCCTCCTCAGCCAAGCCCAATGCCTCCGTGTCCACTTCACTGAAGTGCAGGCGCCCTCGGATGTGGTTCAAAGAGCGGTTGATGACGATGCGTTTCAACCAGGCTCCAAAACTACTTTCCGCTCTGAAGCGATTGATGCCGTTGAACGCACTGACAAAACTGTCCTGTAGCACATCTTCAGCATCTTCCCTGCTCCCCACTATCCTGAGACTCACGTTGAACATGGCCTTTGAATAGAGCTGGTAGATCTCATATTGAGCCCTACTATCCCTTTTTTGGCATCGCTCTATGAGCCCTGCATGTATGTCGACTTCCTGTCCCAAATCCTGACCGAAGGTCGTCAGAACCAACCGAATCTGAGTGAGAGGTCGGCATTGAAGCCTTTGAGGTCTTGCGTCTGAACACCTCCTAGGTCAACATCAGTCATAAAGCGGTAACTGGCCCCTCCGGCCAATCTCATGAATTTGAAGAGGTTCACTTCCAACCTGAGACCCGGCTCGGCAACGAAGAAATAATCCGAGTCTCCATAGCTCAGGTCAGTATCGATATCTATGATGCCATCCTCTTCCAACCAATACGGCCTGATAGTCTCTCCAATCCCTCCAGCTCCAAGAAGGACAGGAGCTGTAAGATGGATGACACTCTCAGAGAATAGCACAGGCTCCAAACGCAGCCCACCATAGCCCATCTGAAGATAGAGTCGGTCGCTATCGATTGAAAGGTTATTGGATCGGACATGATTCACCATACCATATCCCTCGAATCCCATGTTGAAGGAGCGGTTGATGACAAAAGCTACCTCCCCTCCAGTGAAGAGCGCGTCTTGTCCGTTGATCTCAGAGAATTTGGTGTTGACACCGAGGTAACCTCCGAATCCTGACTTGTTGCCAAAGACGGTCTGGATAGGAGCTTTTTCATCTTGCGCATTGATGGTCAAGGCCATCAGGAAGAGAAATGAAAGGAGGGTGAAGCGTTTCATAAGCGTTGTTTCTGGTGATGTTTTCATGTTATTCGACCTAATGACACAGAATCTACAAAAGGTTGCATGCGTCCATGAAAAAGCCCCCACCTTTTAAGGCAGGGGCTTGAACAACCTAACCGAAAATCTTATCCGCCTGGCAGCACTACACTGTCTATGACATGGATGACGCCATTGCTGGCATCCACATCCGTCTTGGTCACTGCAGACACTCCACCCTTCTCATCGGTGAGAATGACATTGCCATTGGACAAGGTGGCGACCAACTCGCCTCCGTTGACAGTCTTCACTGTGAATGATCCTCCAGAGCTGTTGATAGCAGCTATGATGTCCTTCGCATTGAACTCTCCCGCGACCACATGGTAGGTGAGGATGGAACTCAATTGACCCTTATTCTCTGGCTTGAGTAGGGCCGCCAAGGTCTCTTGTGGAAGTTTGGCGAAGGCACTGTTCAATGGAGCAAAAACCGTAAATGGGCCTTCAGACTTCAGAGTACTGACCAAGTCGGCAGCTTTCACCGCCACCACCAAGGTGGAGAAGTCGTCAGCCCCGGCCGCGATATCCACGATATCCGATGCGTGGGTCCACGCATTGGATTGAGCACTTGTCTTATGCGTGTTATGCGAATTGCATTGGGCTTGGAGGTAGGTACTCATTCCAATGGCAATACTGAGTAGGAAAACTATTTTTTTCATGATTTAAAGATTTGAATTTTAACTGATGATTGTCTAAGTGACGAACGAAGAATCCATATTCCTAGAGTCAGGCCTGCTGGAACAGTACGCCCTGAACCTGTGCTCTCCCAAGGAGAGCGAGGAAGTGGAAGGTATGCTCGGCCGCTCCGAGGAGGTCAGAAGGGCTTATGATGAACTTCAGAAGGACCTGGAGTTATTGGCCAAGGTGAAGGCCGTGAAGCCCCCTGAACATCTCAGGGATGAGATCCTGAGCTTCATCAAGGAGAGCGCTGGGGCTGCAGAGGTGTTCCCTCTGGAATCGAAGACCCATGAGCCGCTGGACCGTCATCCGAACCTCTGGGCCATCGCTGCTGGACTGGCCCTCTTGGTCTCCTTGGGTTTCTTGTTCCGACAGTATCAGAATACCCAAGGTCTGAAGGCCGAATTGGATGCCTTGAGAGCTGTTCAGTCAACGTCTGAACAGCGTCTAGACGCGCTAGAGACCGAGTTGGCCTTCCTTCAGGACCTGAACACGCGTCCTCTCATTCTAAGTACGTCAGGGGATGAAGGCCCTTTCAAGGTGACCGCCTATTGGAATGAACGTGAGGGTCGGGTGCTCCTGGACACCAAGGGCGTCCCTCCCGCCCCCGAAGGCAAATGCTACCAATTGTGGGCCGATGTGGATGGCGAAATGATGAGCGTGGCCGTATTAAGCCCTGAGGGACAGTCCCTTACGCCAGCCACCTACTATCCTCAGGCCACCAGTCTTAACATTACCATGGAAGATGCTCCGGGCAGCGACCACGCCACCCTGACTGCATTGGTTGTCAGCGTGGAGGTGTAGAAAAATTTCCTTTGGGTCAATATTCCCCTGTGGAGAGCCGTTCCATACCTTTACAGCACTATGAAACCTCTCCGATTCACCGCCCCGCTTATCATCCTTGTGATGCTCATGGGCGCCTGTGCCAGTCAGAAGAGGTCGACCTATCCTAAGCGGAAGGTGAACAAGAAGAAGTGCAATTGTCCGAAATGGACCCATATTCCTGCTGATTCCTATGACTACCAAGCTGGCCCCTGCTAAAACAGCGGAGGATCAATGGCGAGATAAGCTGCGCCCTTTCGTACCCCGCCCAGCCTTGGGCTATGTGGCGAGATGCATGTCGCGTCACGCCATTGCCTTGAAGGTGACCCCTCACCGGAAGACCAAGTATGGCGATTATCGGCCATCGAGGCATTACCGAGAGCCCCATCAGATCTCAGTGAATGGAGACCTTATGCCTGAGCGTTTCCTGTGGACGCTCATCCATGAATTGGCCCATCTCTTCACTCACATCCACTTTGGGCCAGAAGTAAAGTCTCATGGGCATGAATGGAGGCATTGTTTCAACAAGCTCATGCAACCCTTGTTGCGGGAGGAGGTCTTTCCAAAAGAGATCCTTCCCATCCTTTCCAAGCACCTTCATTCCGCTAAAGCCACCAGCTGCAGTGACTTGGAGCTGCATCGTGCCTTCCTCACCATAGAAGGGCACATCATCACCTTGCTCACCGATCTTCCTATCGGAGCCTTGTTCCAGTCGGAAGATGGCCGGCACTTCGTCAAGTTAGAGAAGCGCAGGACACGCTATCTCTGCAAGGAGGTGGGCACCAGGAAGAAGTTTCTGGTGCATGGAGGTGCCGAGGTGACGCATCTGGACATGTAAGCTTCCTATTCGTTTCTTTGCCCCGTATGAAAAGTGATAAGAATTACTGTGTGATCATGGCAGGAGGAATCGGTTCCCGATTCTGGCCAATGAGCCGTACCGCCATGCCCAAGCAATTTCTGGATATTCTCGGTACTGGAAAGAGCCTCATCCGAGATACCTTCGAGCGATTCGCCAACATCTGCCCTGATGAGAACGTACTGGTGGTGACCAATGCTGCTTACCGCGACCTGGTTCTTCAGCACTTGCCTGAACTAAAGGCTGACCAAGTGCTTCTGGAACCTGAGGGACGAAATACCGCACCCTGCATCGCTTATGCCACCTATCGAATTGCGGTTAGATCGAAAGAGGCCAACATCATCGTGGCCCCTTCGGATCATCTCATCAGCAATGTCCCAGAATTCGAAAGGGTCATCAACATCGCCTTGGAGGAAGCTGAACAGACGGACAACCTAGTGACCTTAGGGATCGCCCCAAGCCGCCCAGATACGGGGTATGGCTATATCCACTTCGAGGATAAGGAAGGGGCCCGAGACCCTTTGGTCAAACGGGTGAAAGCCTTCAAGGAGAAACCTGACTTAGAGACTGCCAAGGCCTTTGTCGCAGATGGGAATTATGCTTGGAATGGAGGCATCTTCATTTGGAGCCTGAAGAACATCATGAACAGCTTGGAACTGCACTTACCTGATATGGCGAAGATCTTCAAAGAGGGCATGGGCAAACTCGGGACTTCTGAGGAAAGCGCCTTCATCGAAGAGAACTTCTCCAAGTGCGAGAGCATCTCCATCGACTATGGTGTCATGGAACGTGCGGCCCATGTCAGTGTGGTGGAGAGTGATTTCGGATGGAGCGACCTAGGGACTTATGGCTCGTTGTACACACATCTGAATAAAGACGGAGAGGGCAATGCCAGTGTAGGGGCCAAGACCCGTTACTATGATTCATCCAATAACCTCATTAGCACGAGCAAAGGCAAAATGGTGGTGACCAAAGGTTTGGAGAACTTCATCGTCATTGAGACGGACCAGTCTCTGATGATCATCCCACGGGAAGACGAACAATTCGTGAAACAGATCGTCACCGACCTGAAAGATGACGGAGAGAAGGATTTCTATTGACCTTCTGGGAAAATGAGAGCGGTCAATGTAATGAAGTCCTCTACCTGCAATTGCTCAGGCCGCTGACCTGAAAGTCGTTCGGGAATCACTTTGCCATCCAAAAGACCTTTCAAAGAATTGCGCAAGGTCTTCCTTCGCTGACCAAATGAGGTCTTCACCACGGTTTTGAAAAGTTTGTCATCGCAGGGTAATTCCGCTCGGCCATTCCGCACCAATCGGATAACCCCTGATTCTACTTTGGGTGGTGGATCGAAGACCTCCTTGGGCACGGTGATGTGATAGCTGATGTCATAATACGCCTGAAGCAGAACACTCAGAATCCCATACTCCTTATTCCCAGGGCCCGAGGCCACTCGCTCGGCCACTTCCTTCTGGAACATACCCACCACCTGTGGAACCTCGTCCCTATGCTCCAAGACCTTGAATAAGATCTGGCTGGAGATATTATAGGGGAAATTGCCAATGATATCCAGTGGAGCCCCTAGTTTTCTAAGGTCCATCTTCAGAAAATCCTCTGAGTGGATCCTTCCCTCCAATTCAGGGTAGTGTTCCTTCAGAAAAACCACCGATTCCCTGTCCAGTTCCACCACTTGGGTCTGAAAGTTCGCATTCTTCAAAAGGTATTTCGTGAGCACCCCGGTCCCCGGACCTATCTCCAAAACATTGGCCGATGGGTGTTCTCCTAGGAGATCCACAATGGCTTTGGCCACAGACTCATCCCTCAGGAAATGCTGTCCAAGGTGCTTTTTAGCGTGTACCATGGATGCTGTCTACTTCCAAGACCGTCCTGAAGGCCACGAATTTCCCATCGAACCTCTCGGTATGATCCTTCTGCAAACGAGGCGCATCCTGATGGATATACAGTTTATAGGCCATCATATCCTTAGCCAGATACTGGATGGAATAGGTCGTTCCACCAACGTCTTCTGCCAATACTTTGCACAGACGTGCGTCTAGGAAATGGCCCGTGGACATCACGTCAGGAATGTGTGTATCTCGCATCCATAGGAGCCAGTTCTCCTCTACTTCCAAGTCGATATTGACCGTGACGTTATACAGAATATGCATGGGCATGAAGGTAGTGCTATGCCTTGGTTTTACTTACGGGCTATTTTTCTCATCTTTAAGAACCAAAAGCTAAGCTATGGGTGACCAACAAATCAATCGGCTAGGTGGTCAGGAGAAAAAAGATTTCCTGAGGCATCTCCTATACGATATCGAGGCTATGGAGGCGATGATCGAGCAAGGGATGATCGAAGCTGGAGTCACAAGAATTGGGGCCGAGCAGGAATTCTGTCTTGTTGGTAGAGACCTCAGACCATCGATGATGGGCCCTGAGATACTGACGATGATCGATGAGCCCCATTTCACCTCTGAATTGGCACGTTGGAATCTTGAGATCAACTTGGACCCACAGGATTTCAAGGCCGGTTGCTTTTCCAGCATGCACAATCAATTGGATTCTCTCTTGGCCTTGGCCAAGAAACGATCTGAAGAATTAGAACAGAAGGTCATTCTAACAGGTATCCTTCCGACCATCCGGAAAAGTGAATTGGACTTCAAGAACATGACCCCCAATCCGCGATACAAGGTTTTGGATCAAAGCTTAAAAGAGCAGCGAGGAGAAGACTTCAGTCTTCATATCGAAGGAGTGGATGAGCTCAGTCTGAAACATGATTCCATCCTGTTCGAGGCCTGTAATACAAGCTTCCAAGTTCACTTACAGATCAGTCCTGAGGAATTCGTGGATCGCTACAATTGGGCTCAAGTCATCTCAGGTCCTGTGCTTTCGGCCTGTGTGAATTCTCCCATCCTATTGGGCAAAGAGCTTTGGAGCGAGACCCGCATAGCCTTATTCAGACAGAGCATCGATATCCGGAATACAGGGAATTACATCCGTGAACGTCAACCTCGGGTGGCCTTTGGCAGAAAATGGCTGGAACATAGTGCTGCAGAAATCTTCAAGGACGATGTCTCCCAATACAACCTCATCATTTCAGGAGAGATCAAGAAATCATCCATGGATGTGCTGAACGAAGGAGGGGTCCCACAACTGCGGGCGATGAACCTCCATAATGGCACCATCTACAAATGGAATAGAGCCTGTTATGGCATTGGCGGAGGAGTGCCCCATCTTCGTATTGAGAACCGATATATCCCTTCAGGTCCGACCACCATTGACGAGATAGCCAACACCGTCCTGTGGACAGGTCTAATGATGGCCATGCCCGATAATTGCCGTGGAGTATGGCATAAGAAGATGCACTTTCAGGATGTCCGTTGCAACTTCTTGAAATCGGCAAGGAATGGCCTCGCCAATGAATTTGCTTGGTTCGGAAAGACAGTGGAGGCTAGTCGCCTGATGAATGACATCCTCCTCCCCATGGCTGAGGAGGCCCTTTATGAAAGTAGCATCCCAGAAAGTGAATACTTGCCTTATCTGAAAGTCATCGAACAGAGGGTGGCCAAGAAGCATACAGGAGCAGCATGGATCGTGGAGTCGGTGCGAAATGCCCGAAGGAATGGCCATACCATGGATGAGGCCCTGCTCATGACCACAGACAGCATGGATGCGCAGGCCAAAGAGGGAGCTCCGGTCCATGAGAAGTCCAGCTTCCATAACATTCCAAATAAATATGCCCGAGTGGACAGTATCATGTCCACCGACCTCATCACTGTAAGGGAGGATGATCTCATGCTGTTCGCCAAGAAATTGATGTCCTGGCATAATTACTCCACCTTACCAGTAGAGAACATCAAAGGAAAGGTGATAGGCATCATCAGCCGTGAGGACATCAAGGATGAGAACATAGGTGAACTGGACTCGGATGCCACCGTAAAGGAGTGGATGCATACCGATATCATGACTATAGGTCCTGAAAGCTCTCTGGACAAGGCTTCCAGGGCGATGGACTTGAATGATTCAGGCTGCCTGCCAGTAGTAAAGGATGGAAACCTTGTAGGGGTCGTCACTAAAACGGATATTCGCGAATTCAAAGCGCGCACGTGAGCAGGACGGTCCATTTTTCTTATCGCGGTAATACATGGCAGCTTGAACGGACGGTATTCAAGTATGGCTTCTCCGACCCCCACCTTCCTCGCATGATCATCATTGCCGCGATGCATGGCAATGAACCTACGGGTCTCATGGCTCTTCTCGACCTCAAGGCACGGCTGCGTTCCTTGGCGCATCAGATGCAAGGAGAGGTCATCGGCCTTATAGGGAACTTCAAGGCTTTGGAAAGAGGAGAGCGTTTCATCGATACCGATCTTAATCGCATGTGGAGGAATGGAAGCGAGAGGAACCATGGGCAAGAGGACATAGAGAAAGAAGAGTTGCATGCCCTCATCGACAAAGCTCTAGCGGGTGATGGAGCCCGATATGTCCTTGACCTGCACACCACATCAGCGGACTCACCTCCATTTATGAGCATTGGAGATACAGAAGCGAACCGGAACTTCGCCAGTCGCTTCAAAATGCCTGCCATAGCCGGTATTGAGCGTTTCATCCATGGCGCCCTCTTGGAATACATCTCAGAGATGGGGCATGTGGGTTTGGCCTTCGAGGCTGGGCAGCACACCGCTGCCAAGTCAGTGGATATCCATGAGGATTTCGTCATGGAGGCGTTACATCATACCGGAATCTTGGAGAAGGGAGGCTTCACTTGTGTGGGAGAAGGCCGCCAATTCGACATCGTCTACCGCCATGGCATCTCTCCGGAGGATGAGTTCCGAATGAACCCAGGATATATGAATCTCACTCCGATCCACAAGGGGCAGATCATAGCAAAGGATCGCTTCGGAGATGTGCGTGCCCCGAAGGAAGGCCTCCTGTTCATGCCCCTCTATCAGAAACTGGGGAATGATGGTTTCTTCATCGTCCGTTGATCATGCGACAGTACGGTGACATCCTCATTTATTTCCTTTTAAGTACGGCCTGCATCCTAGGGGCTGTGAATCCTCAGTGGTCGGAACTTCATTATTGGACCAAACCTGCGCTCACCGGTTTTCTGATGGTGCTTGTCCTGGCCTCAGGGAATTGGCGGAAATCCTCTTTGAAAGTCTTCACCTTATTGGCCTTGACCTTCTCTATGACGGGGGATGTGCTCCTGATGATGGAAGATGAAGCCTCTTATTTCCTCTTCGGACTGGGAGCTTTTCTCTTGGCCCACATCTTCTACATAACCGTCTTCATTCTGACCCCAAGATTGCCACTGGAGGTCCCTTTCTTGAAAAGGAACCCTTGGTCCATCTTCTTGACTGCGGGCTATATCGGATGGTTCTTCAGCGAATTGAAAGAGGGTGCAGGCCCAATGGCCGGACCGGTGCTCTTTTATGCCATCACTATAGGTATCATGCTGTTGACGGCTTTGAATAGAGAGAAACATGTAAGCCCCAAAAGTTTCCAATTGGTATTGATCGGGGCCTTGTTGTTCATCACCAGTGACAGTCTGCTTGCTTGGAACCGCTTCATCGATGAGCTTCCGAATTCACCGATCTGGATCCTGGGAACCTACGCTTGGGCCCAGTTCCTGATAGTGAGGGGGCTTCTCAAAGGGGAACGGAAACTCTGATCAATTCTCTATCCCTCGGATCTCCCGTGGTTCTATGGGCTCCTCGTCCTGCTTATCCCCACGTAAGAAGCGGAATCGCTTGCGCGCTTCTGCGCTGTACAAACTACCTGGATAGTCCATGAAAAGCTTCTGGTAGTATTCCATGGCCTTCGCCTCATCCTTGAATACCCTTTCCTGCAATTCGGCAAGATCCTTGAGGGCATTATCCGCTAGGATATCATCAAAATAGAGGTCTACAATGCGCTCCAATAGTTCCGTGGCTACCAAGAAGTCTCCCCTCTTCTTGGCAATCTCAGCTCGTTGATAGATGATCTCATCCTCCAAGGGGTGCACAGGGAATTCCTCGCTCAAGCTGTCCAAGGTCAGGCTGGCCTCATCCAGGCGGTTCTGGAAAGTGAGCAGGTCGGCCTTAGCATAGAGCTCCATAGGGCGTGGCAGGGTATCCAAACTGTAGTTGTCAGTGATGAGCAACGAAAGGTCCATCGCATCGTTGGAGATCAACTTGCTCGTGCTGGCCTTCAGGACATCCAATTGGCCTTGGGCCCATTCAAAGTCTCCTGCATAGTAATAGATACGGGCAGACCTGAATTTCGCCTCAGCCCCCAGAATGTCCTGTTTGAAGTCCTTCTCCACCTGAGAGTAATAAAGGTAGGCATCCCAGATGTACCCTTGAGCGACCAAGGCATCCCCCATATCCAGCTTGCATTGGGCCTCGAACTCCGCACTGATGCCAGGGGATTTCAATGCACTGTCCAACAGCAATAGTGCCTTCTCTCCATCCTGGAGATATCTCAAGTTAAGTTCCGCTTGTTCTCGCAGCAATCGAGCTGCTTCAGGGTCTCTACCAAGCTCAGCTATGGTCTCAGAGAATCGCTGTTCCAAGGCCACTACTTTCTCTCTTTCAGGCAACATGGAACTGGTCAAGGCTCTTTTGGCGGAAACGAGTTCCAAGGCCTTGGAGGTCTCATAATATCTCGTCCCTGGGCCTTTTTCCTCTACGATATAGGCATACGCCTTCGCAGCCACATAGTAGGCCTCATTGTTGGTGCAAAGACTGGCTAGAGCAATCAATCGCCTTCCATCTTCCTGTTGGCGCTTATCCATGGCCTTGGCTTGGATGAACGCTGCATTGAATTCCTTGCGCTGGGTGAAGAGCCAAATGAGCATTTCATAATACACGCCTTGTTCAGGGTGGGCTTGGACGTTCTTGAGCAAGCTGGCCTTGAGTAAATCCACCTTCGGGTCATCAGAGGTGAAATCAAAGCTTCTGGAGAGGTTGTTCTGCACCGTGCGCAAGTAGCCTTGGTTATAGCCGATGAGGTCCATGTACTCATCGATCATGCGGGCATGATCCCCCATGCTTCCATAGAGGCTGGCCACCTCATAGCTGTATGGGTAATTGTCAGGGGCCTTCTTACGCCCCATCTCATAAGTCCTCAGGGCTTCCTCCAATAGATTCGCCTGTACGAATGCATTGGCCAAATTGATGACCTGCGAGCGAGAGGCCCCTGCCTCATCGATGGCAGCCTCATAGAACTTCTTGGCCTTATCCCCTTCCCCGTTCAAGGTCATCAGATTGCCTAACTCCACCATGAGTTCCAGCTTTCCCTTGTTCCGTTTCATGTGCTTCTCTACCAGGTCCTGAGCCTCTTCAAAGCGCGCAAGTTCCTTCAAGCTGATGAGGTAGAATTGGAAATAGGTGTCGGTAGGCGTGGACTTGTAGATGTCCTCCAAGTAGAGAAGGGCCTTCTCATACTCTTGATTCTGATAGTAATACGTGGCCAACTCCTCGTTGGTCTGGGCTGAAAGTCCCAGAGCCATGAAAAAGGTGATGAGGAAAAGGAGCTGTTTCATGGCCTTAAGATGCACAATTTCCGTACCGCTTCCAGTACTTAATGCTCAGGTGCGCTGAAGGTGGCCATCAAGCTATCGACCTTAGGGGCAAATTTTGAATAGCCCTTGTCAGAGCGAGTGAAAATAGTGTCCATTTTGAAGACCTGCGCATAGATGGCATCCACAGCCTCTTTCTCTTCGGTCAGATAGCCTTTCACGGTTTCTTTCTCCATGGTTCCAGCCTTCAGGTCTGTGGCCATGTTCTCCAACTGGGATTTGGAATAGCCGAGCTCTTCTTTCACCTTGTTATTGATATTTCAATTGCGTTTGAAGG
>JAQCAN010000035.1 GCA_027621335.1 Bacteroidota bacterium | reverse complement strand
TTCAGCGTGAATATGTTCTCCTCCATTCCGATGTGCCTGGTGAAGTCCGAAATCCGAGGTGGGATTTGATCATCAACAGCAGGAACAATGCCCAATGGAACATCGATCAAGAGAGGGCCGGAGGGCGCTCCAGCGACCAATTGCAGGAGCTGTTCGAAGCTCCGAGATAGGCCTCTTCCGTCTATTCGCCATTAGGCATAACTTTGGCGCCCATTGCCTAAGGTCGCTGTAGTCATATTGAACTGGAATGGAAAGGGTCTGCTTTCCACCTATCTGCCTTCTGTCCTGGAGCACAGTTCAGGTGCTGAGGTGATAGTCATTGACAATGCGTCCTCGGATGGTTCAGTCGATCTGTTGAAGGTTTCTTTCCCAGAGGTTCGTGTCATCCAAAATCCTTCCAACCTCGGCTATGCAGGAGGATATAATTTGGGATTGGCTGAATTAAAGCATGACTATTTCATCCTATTGAACAGTGATGTGGAAGTAACCCCTGGCTGGATCCAGCCGATCATCGACCGAATGGAGAAGACGTCTGCCATTGGAATCGTGCAACCAAAAATCCTTGATGCCAAGGAGAGGTCCCACTTCGAGTATGCCGGTGCATGTGGTGGTTTTTTGGATCGGTACGCCTATCCTTATTGCAGGGGGAGATTATTCGACACATTGGAAAAAGACGAGGGTCAGTATGATGACCCCATGGAAGTGCACTGGGCCTCAGGTGCCTGCCTCTTTATCCGAAGCGTGCTCTTCAATGAATTGGGAGGACTGGACGAGGATCTCTTTGCGCATATGGAGGAGATAGACCTGTGCTGGCGTGCCCGTGGAAAAGGGCATCAGGTCTATTGTGAACCTGCAAGTGTCGTATTCCATCAGGGAGGAGCCACTTTAGATGGGCATTCCCCATTCAAAAGCTACTTGAATTTCAGGAACAACCTCATCATGTTGGTCAAGAACGACCGAAGTGGCCGCACTGGATGGTTGCTCTTCGTGAGGATGCTGATGGATGGTCTTTCAGTCGTACGCTTCGTCACCCAACTTAGGTTCAGGCACGCCTTCGCTGTGCTCAAGGCCCACTTGGATTTCTATCGAAGTATCAGGAAGACCTTGGACAAACGTACTCAGTTGAAAGGACGAAGCGCTCCACGTTCTAATTTTAGTGTGGTGGTAGCCTACTTCATCAAGGCTAAGAGAACCTTCAGCGAATTGCCCTCATAGGAGGCTCGTGTCGCGAAATTTCCCATCGAATTCACGTTGGAAAATAAGCCCTACACCCTGCTTTGTAGGAGCTTGGTCCAAGTTCAGGATATCAAACTGATTGGTCTCATTGAAGACTTTAAGGCGGAGCCTACCATCTGGAGTGATCATATATTCCAATCTGAAATCGCCAATAAGGCTTGTTGCAGCTGAGCCAGTGACATTGTCATTCTGCCCCTGTACCCCAAAATTCCCAGTCAGCAGCAGTCGGTCCTTGAAGAGTTGTGTCGTGAGTGCTACGGCCAATTCCTCCGAATTCAACTGATCCCTGGCTCTGTAATTCACACCGACATCCACTTCAGAGCTCAATTGTGATAACCAGTTGCTGAGCTGTGAGGACACGAATTCTGTAGTCGTATTGCTCGCACCGGTGGCGACCTCACCAATGGAAGAGGTCTCGGCTGGCATGAACTTGTTCAATACCAAAAGTGCGAAGATCTGTCTATTCAATTCCTGCTCTGTGCTCAAACGGCTCTGTACCACCGCTTGTGTAGCAGGATCACTGGTGGGAAGGAGGATACTGAAGCTGATATCCGGATTGAGCATAGGACCTGTCAGTGTCATCATGGTCTCTACAGGAATACGGCCTGAGTTGGGCGCTGAAGAGCCCAATAGATCGACAAGCGAAGCCCTGAGGTCATATATGGCTTGGATATCTAATTCTGCTTGATAAGGGTTGCCAAAGAACGAGATGGTTCCACCAGGTGCAACTGTAAATTGTTTGTTGATGATGTTCTGAAGTGTAAAGAGGTAGGAACCATCCAAGACCGAATATCTCCCATACATCTCAAAATCCCCTCCCCTATCAATGGACATCGTCAATACACCTTGACCCTTCCCTTCCATGATATCTCCAATTTGCTGATCGAAGACCAATTTGATATCTGCATCAGGCGTGATATCAGCTTCTATGAAGAGTTTGATTCCCGAATCCAGTGCGGAGCTGGAGGCAAAGTTGGGCGATTCCCCTTCAGTACTCTTGAAATAGATGTAATCCTCGAAGACCACGTCATCCCTTGACCCTAAAGGCAGCACAAGGGAAGTCCCTTTCTCTGTCTTCCCATGTACTTCGATATCCAGATTCTGATCAAAGCCTGACAGGGATATGGAACCTGAAACGAAAACCTTACCATAATAAAGTTCATTGTCATCCTTGTTCGTATTCAAGCAGAGCATCTTTTCAAAGTCTGCAAAGAAGTCATAGTTCCAATTCCTGAAGTTCTCATGTATGACCGTACCGTTAATGTTCCCCCTATTCCCATATTCATCTTGGAATGGGATGTAGTTGAATCCCATCCAATCCTTCTCGATGATGACCTCATTGCTGAAGGTATATCTCGTGTTCAAGTAATCCACCCTTACCTTGGCATCATTGAACATGAGTTTCCCACTGATCTCCGGTTCCAAGAGGCTTCCTGCGACATTGAGCGTCCCTGATGCAGTCCCACCTATCTCACTGATGGCCTTGGTCTTCAGCTTGTTCAGCAGTGATAGGTCGAACTCGTCAAATGCAAAAGTGGCTTCCAATTTACCTTCATGAAGGTCAGGATAGTATTTCCCATCGATCTGTATCTCCCTTCGATCTTGATCGGTAACACCCCCATTGACGAAAAGAAAGCTATCCCCCTTGTCCCAAGTTGTATTAAGGTCCAAGTCTCCTATTAATTCATTCCCCATAGTCAATCCCTCTATGCTCATTTCCGACACAAGGGATAAGGCTCCTAGAACACTCGTAGCACTTCCTTGGATATCAGTCACCCCATGCCAATCCATGAGGCGATCGGGAATGAATTGATTCAGGTGGGCCAATTGGAATCGATCCACTTTGAAGTCCAGCTTACTGAGAGGGTCACTGGATATGACGCCATCCACGATGATCTTCTCCTCGGCATTCTCCACCATGACGTTTTCCACATGCCATTCCTTATTGTAATAACCGATGGAAGAAACTTCAGGCAGCACCCAATAATCACCGCTCAACACGATTAAACTAGGATTGAGGAAGTTGCTGATGGAGTCCTTGGAATGGAAGATGCTCTTGGCCGAGATGCTCCCAGAGGCTTGACGTTCTTTCAGGGACCAAGTCAAATCCGTCTCCACAGTATCGGTGAAGAAATTCATAGTCAATACATTATCCAAGAAGAGGGTGGTTTCACTCAACTCGAATTCCTTGTTCTCCAGTAGGATGTATGCCATCTTTCCCATCTGACTCGCTTCTAAGGAGACCTGATAGGCCATGAACTTCCCAAAACCAATGGAGTCACTCTTCAATTCAGCAAAAAACCTCTGGTCTTGCGATCTGAGAAAACCCGAGATAATTGTATTCTCACTCAATGACCAATCGGGAAAGAAAGCATCGGTCAGAACCCTCGGATTCTTGAAAAAAGCCTGGAACTCCAAATCCGAACTGGATGGCTCGCTGGCTTCGGCAAGATCCAGGTTGGGAATGACGTTGGAAAAGATATTCTTGATATCCCTGGGGAGGTCCTTGAGAACAAAGTCCCCATGGATCTCGATGTCCAAGGGTGTGCTCCTGAAGGACAACCCCCTTCCTATGTCTGTGCGGTCGGAGTGCAAATTGATGTCTTCAAATTTGAAGTCGTTCTTTCCTCGGCTGAAGATGACGTCTTCAAGTGTAATGTCTCCTTTGAAATTGTCTGCATCGTTACCTGAGAATTCAGCGATGATGTTACCTACCAGATTCATCGTATCAGCGGGTGCCACAAAACCAAGCGTATGAAGTTCCAATACGTTGATGGACGATGTGAAATCAAAAGAAGGAATCTCCGACCTGGTATCTATGATGCCATTGAAATCAAGACTCACGGCTTCATGGTCTATGAAAAGGTCCCCGTTGAACAATCCTTTTTCCAATTGGGCGTCTATTTGGATGTCTCTATACGTGAAGCCTTTGTAGAGGACTTTCTGGATGGCTCCTTTCACTTGTACCTTAGGATCTTCGCTCAGACCTTGCAACGTGTAGTCTACATGGGCATCCAAGACTTTCAATTCTGGAATGCCCATCAAATCGCCTAATCGAAGCCCTCTAAGATCCATTGTCCCGATATACGAGTCCTTGATTCCATCTCTAGGAAAGTTAATTCTGGAGGTCGTGCTGAGTTCTCCAACACTCGAAATGACCTCAAGGTTTATGGACGACTGTCGCAAATCCCCATTGATCTCTGAAGAAGCTGTGACACGCCCAAGATCACTCAGGTATGGAATAGAGGCGAGTTCTGACGCCAGTTCAGGGGAAAGGAGTTTCTGAACCTCTGCAGATGAAGAGGCCAATTCATGGATATCCAACTGATAAGTGAATCGTTCTCTATCCATGATGTCTGTCAAGCGCCCTGAGGCTATGAGTCTAGAGCTGGCACCGAATTCCAGATGAAGGTCTCTCAATAGAAGGTCGGAAAGCTGTCCAGAGATTTCTGCACTGACTTGAATCGGAAGAGAAAGGGACTCGAATTCAGGAATGACAAATCTCAAATCTTCACTACTGAACCTACCCTTCCTCAGATCCACTTGGATTCCAAGGCTGTCTGAAAGTTCAGAAATCTCGCTGAAGTCCTTAAAGGTCAAAGCAATATCCGCGGACAAAGCACTCTTGGCCGTTTCCAAGTCGGTTTGCATGAACTGGAAGTGAGTGTTGTCCAGCAAAAAATCGGATTCAAATGAAACGATGTCAAGATTGCTATTGAGCTCATTCCCCTTCAGTCCATCGATATGGGCTGAAACTTTATCGGCCACTATCTCAAGCCCACTGATTTGGAGATCCAGGTCCCGGAAGTCCATATGCTCCAGGTCCAGCCGACCAGTCTGAAGATCCTTATTCTCGTTCCACCTTCGGAATCTGAAGTTCTGCAAGGCCGCACTGCGCATTGTGATGCTCCACGGCTCGGCATCTAGAGATTTTTTCGCAGCGAGTGCTTCTATCCATATCATCAGGCCATCCTTTTCATCTCCTTGGTGAGTGATCATATTGATCTCCCCGTCTATGAATTTCAAGTCCTCCAGGTTCAACAAACGCTTCTTGAGCAGAAAAACTCCGATTCCTAACTCTACTTGACCCGCATGGATGAGGGTATCTCCTTTATGATCCTTTATGAGTACTTCCTGAAGGATCAATTCATCTACACTTTGCATCCTGACGCGTTCGATGGACAACTCAGTGGCCAACTCCTTGGTGAGCAGAGATGAGACCCATTTCCCAGCCTGAACTTGACCATATTCAGTCCGGAGTAGGATCCAGACAAAACTGAAGACCAGCAATGCCAAGACCAAAAGGGTCAATACTATTCTCTTGAGAGTCTTCATTTATCTATCGCACCGAAGGTAATTGCTATGTCCTTAAGGGAAATACCTTTGCGCCATGGTTCATGAGGGTTTTATTCTTTCCATCGAGTCCTCCTGCGATGATACAGGAGCAGCCGTATTGAAAGATGGCAAAATACTTGCCAATAGAGTGGCCAATCAGATGGTCCATTCCAAATTCGGAGGAGTGGTCCCTGAGTTAGCTAGTCGGGCGCATCAAAAGAACATAGTACCAGTGGTGGATTTGGCCCTGAAGGAAGCCGGTATCACTGCACAGGACCTCTCCGCCATCGTTTATACCCAGGGACCAGGCTTGATGGGCTCATTGTTGGTCGGAGCGTCCTTCGCGAAATCCATGGCTATGTCTCTGGGAATTCCCAGCTTGGGAGTGAACCACATGAAAGGGCATATCCTCTCTCATTTTGCTAAGCGTGTTGGGGATGAGGCCGTGGTTCCCGAGTTCCCTTTTGTCTCATTGATTGTGAGTGGAGGTCACACTATGTTGGTCTTGGTCAATGGTTATTCCGAAATGAAAGTCATTGGTCGCACATTGGACGATGCCGCTGGAGAGGCCTTCGACAAGTCGGCCAAGATGCTTGGGCTGCCGTATCCTGGTGGACCACTGGTAGATGCCCATGCTCAAAAAGGTGAGTCCATTTATGTCTTCAATAAGCCAAGGGTAAGCGGTTTGGATATGAGTTTCAGTGGCCTCAAGACCAGCATTTTGAATTTTCTGAAGAAGGAGGTGGAGCGCAATCCTGAATTCATGACAGAAGAGGTGGACAACATCTGTGCCTCAGTTCAATCCACGATTATTGAGATCTTGATAGACAAGACCAAGGATGCCGTGACGTCCTGTAGGGTGAATGACATAGGCCTTGCTGGCGGAGTGGCAGCGAACAGCGGCCTCAGAAAAGCTTTTCTGACCCTTGCTGAGGAGATGGGTGTGAAGGCCCACATCCCTCCTTTCGAATATTGCACAGATAATGCTGCAATGATCGGGACAGCCGGCTATTTTGCCCTGAAAGAAGGTGTCACGAGCAATCTAGCTACCGTGGCCAATGCCAATCTCTCTTTTCAAGAATGAGAGAATCTCATCCATAAGGATTCTCACTGGCGGAGGAAGTTCCAGACCATTCCAGGGCTGGGACATTCCAAATGTATGCCCACCCTCTTCCAATAAGAAAAGTTCGGCACCTGTAATGGCCTGATGAAGGCTCTGAGCCTCGCTCACCGCCACCACATCATCGTCCTTTGAATGTATAATGAGGGTTGGAATGGTCAAACTGACGGCTGCGCTAAGGACATCGAGTGATTCTCTGTTCTTTATGAAGTCCTCATAGAACCCATATTTCATCGGCATTTTTTGACCTGTTCGTGCGTTGGCCACAGTGACATACCCTTCCTCTCGCCAACGTTCCAGATCGTAGGCTTGGAAGCGACTCTCCAAGTCCGCCACTGCTGCCAATGTGATGAGGGCCGTCACCTCTTCATGTCGAGCAGCGGCCAAGGTCACCATCGCCCCTCCTCTGCTATGTCCTATAAGAGTAAGCCTCTGAGTCGGCCATACTTCTTTGAGAGCGGGATTATGTTTCAAAGAATGGATGACCAAGCGGATATCCTCCTGCTCTTTGGAATAGGTATTCTCAGAGAAGGCCATCAGATCAGGAAAATCCACTACCTGAAGAGCCGTACCACCATTATGGGAGAAATTGAATTTGACCAAATGATAACCTTCCATAAAGAATCGCTCCGCCATCAGATTGAACCCTCCCCAATCCTTAAAGCCTTTGAATCCATGGCAGAAAAGAACAAGTGGCGCTGGATGGGTATGTAAGATCATATCCGCGACTATCGGCCTCGCGCCATGATGGGCCAATACGATGTTTCTAAGATGGTCCTCTTCTATTGTCATGAAACCAAATGTAGTGGCTTACGTAGAACGAGACTATATCAATGAAGAGAGGGGATATGTGGAGATTTTATACAGTGATTGCAGTGACTTTGCTCAGCATGGGCACACTATGTGCTTCTGTTGATGCCCTGCAGGTAGAAGAGACACTCGAACTGGTATCTACATACTTGGAAGAAGGCGACTTCAAACGGGCTATAAAGACCATCAGCCATGCCATCACAGAACATCCAGGAAATGCCGAGCTACTGTCCACTAGGGCAGGCATCTACGTAATCTTGGATAGAAAGAAGGATGCCGAAAATGATGCTAGGGCAGCATTCAAAGCGGACAATCTTTCCTGCAGAGCAAATAGGGCTATGGCCGATTTCCAATTTGCGAAGAGCAACCTTGACAGTGCCCTATGGTTCATCGATCGAGCAACCTCTGAATATCCTAACGACTTCGAAAAAGAGGTGGTTCTGGGACTGAAAGGCGCTATTCATTTAGAACGAGGGGAACTCTATGAAGCTGAAACCGCATTACTAGCAGCAAGTCTCTGTAATGATGTCAGTCTTAACACGATGAAGAACCTAGCTTCCGTCTTGCACCTTACAGGAAAGGATGATGAAGCTGTTCTTATCCTCAAAGAGACGTTGAGCATGTTCGGACAGGTTTTGGAGAGTTACATCAACACAGGATATATCTGTAATCAGATCGGGTTCTATGATGAGGCCATTTCCTATCTGAAAGAAGCTCTGAATCTAGAAAAGGATAATCCCATTGCTCTCAGTAACATGGCCTACTCACAATTGATGGTCGGAGATAAAGATGAAGCCCTTAAGACCGTCAATCAATCTTTGGACAACGACAATACCAATGCATATGCTTACATGGTCAAGGGCCGCATTCTCGACATGTTAGGGGAATCCTCTCGTGCCTGCAAAGAGTATAAGAATGCAGTTCACATGGGCTATGGAGTCATCTATGATAACATAGAGATCACTCGCTTGATTATCAGTGCCTGCGGCACCAAATAAATCTGTTTAGAATAAAGATATTTGGCCCTCATCATCGGATGAAGGGTCCTTTTTCTTTTTAGCCCGTGCAGGTTTGGGGGCCGGCTTAGCGGGTAAGGGGTCGATATCGAAATCCACTTCCAATGGTTTCTCAGACGTCTGATCGAGGGAAAGTCCTTTTCTTGTGTCCTTTTTCACCGTTTGTCCGCCCTTGATCCCTGCGCTTCCAGGATTTCCGTCTTCAGGGTCATCTGTCGGCACTTCTTCTATCTCCTCATCCTCTTCTTCAGACTCCAATAGGAACATATTCTTCGGTTTATCCTGTATGAACCTGTTACCTATGGCGCTCACTCCTTTGACATCGATAGCCGATTCAAGGCTGATCTCCTCATCTTCCTTGGCGCTGCTCCTTTGGTCATATTCGACTTTGACCACGGGGTCTTTCGCTGTCGTGGCTATGAGGAGTTGTGAATTGTCATGGTCCGTAATGAAGAGTACGTCCTTGGTGCTCGCTTCAGCCAAGAACCTTTTGACGGTGTAGCGTTCTTTGACCCCATCGAAATAGACAATGGAAATCGGGCGATCAGGATGCCATTTCTCTATGATGCTGATGTCATCATTGAAGTGCAGGGCAAGGTCGGCCGAGACCAGTCTATAGAACCCTTGGTCTGAGATGAGAAGAAGTTTATCCTCTCCTCCGAATTGACCGAGAGAACGGCCTCGTCCATCCACATTCAAGCGTCTCGTCACCTCATCGATCCATACATTTCGCGCAGAGAGGGTGGACTCTCCTTTCTCCTTCAACTCAATCTTGCTCACAAGGTTCTTAGTCAAGATGTTCCCTTTAGAACCTCTGCCTTTGATGGCCAATTCAGTCATATCAAAGTCAAGACGTAGGTTCTTCAACTTAGGACGAGGTCTCAATTTAAGGGTGATGACTTCAGATTCACCATTGGGATTGGCTGAGAAGTATAGGACTCTACTGCCTTTTTTTCCGCTAGTGAGGTCATACTCCTTATCACGAGTCACCCCCGTGACATTGAATCGTTTGACATAAGCTGGTCCTGCGGATCCATCTTGATAGACCATATGATAGACGGTACGATCATCGCCTTTCTTCCAGACAGCTGCATGAAGGATGTCCTTCCCAACGAATTTCTTCGCATCCACTTTGGTGACCATCACCACCCCATCCTTCCTGAAAATAATGATGTCATCGATATCACTGCAATCAGAGATGTACTCGTCCTTCTTCAGCCCATATCCTACGAATCCTTCCTCCTTGTTCACATAGAGCTTTCTGTTGGCGACAACGACTTTGGTGGCCTCAATGGTATCAAAGGCTCGGATCTCCGTCTTTCGTTCTCTTCCTTGTCCAAAATCCTTCTTCAGTTGCTTGAAGTAGTCGATGGCATATTCCGTGAGATGATCCAAGTGATGCTGTACTTCAGCCAATTGATCCTCTAAGCGCTGCAGATTCTCATCGGCCTTATTCGAGTCGAATTTTGAGATGCGTTTGATCTTGATCTCAGTAAGCCGGACGATGTCCTCCTCTGTGACCGGTCTGCGCAATTTCTTGATGTGAGGCTTCAGACCTTTGTCGATGGCCGCGATCACACCTTCCCATGTCTCTTCCTCCTCAATATCCCGATAGATGCGCTTTTCTATGAAGATCTTCTCCAGACTGGCGAAGTGCCATTGGTTCTCCAACTCACCTTTCTTGATCTCAAGTTCTTGCTCAAGCAGATCCTTGGTGTGATCGACTGAATGCTTCAGGATTTCCGAAACACCCAAGAAATAGGGGCGGTCATTCTCGATGACACAGGCATTGGGTGAGATAGACACTTCACAATCTGTGAAAGCGTACAAGGCATCAATGGATTTATCAGGAGAGGTCCCAGGAGGAAGATGAATAACGATTTCCGCGAACTCTGCTGTATTGTCCTCTATTTTCTTGACTTTGATCTTTCCTTTGTCATTGGCTTTGATGATGGAATCTATTAAAGAGGATGTCGTGGTACCGAAGGGGATCTCATGGACGACCAAGGTCTGCTTGTCTTCTTTTCTGATCCTCGCCCTCACCCTTACCTTTCCACCTCTCTTACCATCATTGTAGTTGCTGAAATCAGCCATTCCACCAATGATGAAATCAGGATAGATGCTTTTACCCTTTCCCCTTAGATGGCTGATGGCAGCATCTATGATCTCAATGAAGTTATGGGGCAGGATTTTACAGGCTAAGCCTACTGCAATGCCTTCTACGCCTTGGGCGAGTAGCAGCGGAAACTTCATTGGAAGGGTTTCCGGTTCCTTATTCCGGCCATCATAGGACTGAAGCCAAATGGTAGTCTTAGGATTGAAGGCCACAGTTTTGGCGAACTTGCTGAGTCGCACCTCTATATACCTTGGTGCAGCAGCCCCGTCACCTGTGAGTGTATTTCCCCAGTTTCCCTGGCAGTCCAGCATGAGCTCCTTCTGACCGATCTGAACCATGGCATCGCCTATGGAAGCATCCCCATGCGGGTGGAATTTCATGGTGTTACCAATGGCATTGGCCACCTTATGGAATCGGCTGTCATCCATCTCCCATAAGGAGTGAAGGATCCTGCGTTGAACAGGTTTCATCCCGTCATTCACATGGGGAACCGCACGTTCCAAGATAACATAGGAGGCATAATCGAGGAACCACTCGTTATACATGCCACTTACCTTAATGACATTCTCCTCGGAATTTTGTTCCTCAGACCTCCCTTCTTGATCCTTGTTGATTTCCTCTTCCTCAGCCATGATTTCAGACTTCTACCTCCAATTCTTCCAAGGTATCCTTCTCTACCTTCAGATTCTCAATGATATATTTCTGCCGTTCAGGGGTATTCTTGCCCATATAGAAGGATAGCATCTCATCCACAGAGGTCTCCTTATCGATCACGACAGGTTCCAGCCGCATGTCCTCACCAATGAAATACTTGAATTCATCAGGTGATATCTCACCAAGCCCTTTGAATCGCGTGATTTCGGCCTTGGCACCTAATTTCTCAAGGGCCTCCCTCTTTTCAGTCTCACTGTAGCAATAGGTGGTCTCTTTCTTATTCCTTACTCTGAATAAGGGTGTCTGTAGGATGTACAGGTGATTGGCCTTGACCAGGTCTGGAAAGAACTGTATGAAGAAGGTCATTAGGAGCAGACGGATGTGCATCCCGTCCACGTCTGCATCTGTAGCGATGACCACCCTATTGTACCTGAGGTTCTCTACGCCATCCTCAATATCCAATGCGGCTTGGATGAGGTTGAACTCCTCGTTCTCATAGACGACCTTCTTGGTCAGACCGTAGGAGTTCAGAGGCTTGCCCTTCAAGGAGAAGACCGCTTGGGTATTCACATCTCGGCACTTGGTGATAGAGCCACTGGCCGAATCTCCCTCGGTGATGAAAATGGTGGTCTCCGATGACCTCTGGTTGTTCTTTGAATCGGAGAAATGGGACCTACAGTCTCTGAGCTTCTTATTGTGGAGGTTGGCTTTCTTGGCCCGATCACGGGCCAGTTTCCTGATGCCAGCCAAGTCCTTGCGCTCACGCTCGCTCATCCTGATCTTGCGGTCCAGGGCCTCTGCTATGTCGGGGTTCTTATGGAGGTAGTTGTCCAGTTTCTCCTTAACAAACTCACCTATGAAGGCGCGGATGGATTTCCCTCCGGGAGCAATCTCTGTAGAACCCAATTTGGTCTTGGTCTGGCTCTCGAACACTGGTTCCATCACCTTCACGCTCACAGCAGCCACTATGGAGCTTCGAATATCGCTCGGCTCGTAATTCTTGTTAAAGAACTCTTTGATGGTCTTGGCTACTGCTTCTCGGAAGGCGCCCTGATGGGTTCCTCCCTGGGTGGTATGTTGTCCATTGACAAAGGAATAATACTCTTCTCCATAGGACTGAGTATGGGTAAAGGCCACTTCGATGTCCTCACCGATCAAATGGATGATGGGGTAGAGTGGCTCAGCACTCATCTTATCCTCAAGAAGATCGAACAGTCCTTTTTCGGAATAGTAACGCGTGCTGTTGTACCAGATGCTCAGTCCGGTGTTCAAATAGCAGTAATTCTTGATGAGGCGGATGACGTGATCCGATTTGAACTGAAAGGATTTGAAGACCTCCTCATCAGGCCAGAAGGTGATTCGCGTGCCATTGCGCTCTTCCGTTTTCGCCAGTTTGGAGTCTTTGATGAGTTCCCCTTTCTTGAACTCGGCCTGTTTCACCTGCCCATCCCTGAAGCTCTCCACTTTGAAGTCCGATGCCAGCGCATTCACGGCCTTAGTTCCCACTCCATTGAGACCTACGGACTTTTTAAAGGCCTTGGAGTCATACTTTCCACCCGTGTTGATCTTGCTTACACAGTCTATCACCTTGCCCAGCGGGATTCCCCTTCCGAAATCACGGATAATGACCTTGGAATCCTTGATGGTCACTTCCACCTTTTTCCCATAGCCCATCACGAACTCGTCAATGGAGTTGTCTATGACCTCCTTGACCAGTATGTAGATACCGTCATCATATGAATTGCCGTTCCCAAGCTTGCCGATGTACATACCGGGACGGGCACGGATATGCTCCTTCCAGTCCAGAGATCGGATGTTGTCCTCGTTGTAGGTGACGTGCTGCGGATTGTTCTCGGCCATCGTATATCAGCTCCTTTTCAAAGGAAAAGGCGAAAGTATCAATAAATACAGGGGTTTCAGGAGTATTCATACCCCATTTATCAACATTGACCCCGTTCATTCCAGATTGGAGCGCGTGATGTCCCAGTCCGTCTAAACGGGTCTATAAACTATTGATTACGAGTTATATAGCCTTAAAACGGAATAGGCCGAACTAAAAAACGCAGAGGGTCACCCCTCCGCGTAAGTCCATTCCATCAAGGAATCATCTCAGCCCAAGTTAGGGATGACCAACTCCTGACCAGGGTGTATGAGATCTGGATTCTTGAGTTTATCAGTGTTTGCCTCGAAGATGGTTTTATACTTCATAGGATCCCTGTAGTAATGCTTGGAAATCAAGCTCAAGGACTCTCCGCTCTTCACGGTGTGTTTGTGGTAGTATGACGTATTGGCCACTTTGATATCCGCCTCGATATCGGCAGGACTTTCGCCACCAGCCTTCTTGATCTCATCCCACATCTTGTCCTTCTGATACTGGGTCTCAGCGGTTCCTCCAATTTTCAATTTCCCTGGAGCCTCATCCACATAGCCGTCCTTCACTCCGAATTGCTCTCCGAGTTTGAGCACGGCCTCATATGTTGATTTCAATGACATCAGATAATTATTTAAGGTTAATCACTGCCATCGAAGGTAGCGAAATACGTCTTAGAGCTTGATGATCCTAAGCGATAGGTTTTCCACCAAATTCTCGATTTGCAGGAGATAAAGGCCTGGTGGAACCGATCTCATATCCACTTCCACACTTCTTCCATAGGACGTTTGAGCACGTAGCATACCTCCTGAGGCATCGTATAACCTGATAAACCACGTTTGAC
>JAQCAN010000299.1 GCA_027621335.1 Bacteroidota bacterium | reverse complement strand
CACGAGTTCATTTTCTCCAAGGAACTGATCTGGGCATACACCATGGACTCTGGAGCGTTGATATTCACTGTTCTACTAACACTGTAATCGTTTGGTCCTATCATTGCCAACACTATAAAGACAACAAGAAGAATAGCGATGATGAAAAGAAATATCTTCACATATTTCATGGCTGAATCGTTTAGGGTGTAATACCAAAGGTAATCAAGACTTGGGTCATCCTGCCGCTCAACGGAGCATAAGGACCTTGCCCATCCGATCGATGATGGTGGCATCTTTAACCGCCTTGATCTTCCAGGCATAGTAATTATCTGGAGAAAAGAACTCACCGGATTCGGAGGCTCCATTCCAGCCTAGCGCTGGATCCTTGCTCTCAAAAATCATATTTCCCCATCTGTCAAAGACTTGGAATTCATAGAGCTGAGGCTCAAAGGTCAATTTTGGTCTGAAGAAGTCATTGACATTATCAAGATTTGGAGTGAATGCGCTAGGGACATAGATGATGGTCTCATCCCTCACAAAGACTGTTGCACAATAGGTGTCAGAACAGCCATTGAGTGCATTGGCTTCAAGACATACAAAGTAGGACGCCTCCTCAGGAGGAAAGGTTACTACGGGGTCCAGATCCGTATAGTTCCCAACTAAAGGGATGATCCACTCATAGGTGGTGGCACCAATAGACTCATTGATGAATCGTCCTACCCCTGTTGTCGAAGGAATCGGGCTTTCTTCCATGGAGAAGGCTGCCTCAGGAGAGGTCAATACAGTTATCATAGCAGGCTCCGTCCCTGTAGATTGACAGCCTGCACCGTTTGAGATAGAAAGGGAAACATCATACACCCCTATATTCTGATAGTTATGGATGGGACTGCAGACGGTGCTCGCCCCGCCATTTCCGAAGTCCCAAATACAAGTCGTATATCCGGGAGCGACAGTGGTGTTATTGAACTGAGCAGACAGTGAACCGCATCCCGAGCTATTGTTTACAGTGAAACTCACTAGAGGCACTGCACTGATATTAAGGGTGAGAAACGCAGTGTCATTCAAGGCACAAAGCGCCCCGTTCTCATCCATGCTTACCACATAACGATAGACCCCTGAAAGTCCCACTGCCGGGTCGAAAGTATCTGGAATAGCAACATCTGCGGCATCAATCCACGAGCCTGAGGTCATCGGTGAACCATTCAACAGGTCTAGGAGATCAACAGCAGTGCCATTCGAACATAAAGTCACCGCTGTATTGGCACCCGCATCACATTGAGCGGTGGCATGATTCCATATAAGACATAGCAGAATCAGTATCAATAAGGAACGATTCATGGATATCGGTTTTCTTTACCGATCAAAGATACGAATAGGCCTTGAGCTCACTTGTCATCGGAGAAGGACTTGAAGGCCAATAGAATCCAAGACCCGATCAAAAAAAGACCTCCTATCGGTGTTATTGGACCCAGGAAACTCAATCCTCCCCCAAAAGAGAACAGACTCCTTGTGCTGAGCAGATAGATTGAGCCTGAAAAGAGCACCATGCCTAGGAACATAACTATCCTAACCTTATTTATACCCTTTATTCGGTCATCTAGAGTGCTAAGGATGAGTAAAGCTATGGAGTGGATGAGATGGTAGCGCACTGCGGTGCTGTAAGATTCTAGAGAAGGTACATCCAGTGCACTTTTCAGTGCATGTGCTCCAAGCGCACCAAAAGCTACCGCAATAGCCATGTTGATGGCTGCGATTCCTATCCATCTTTTATTCATAGCACAAAGAAAAGCCCTATGAACGAATCCATAGGGCTCAAAGTCTTTTTATTGGCGTTGTAGTTTATCTTCTGCTACGCTCGTCCATCTCCGCCTCGAAGATCTCCCTGAACTTCTCGTAGTCATAGTCTATTTTCAGACGCTCGTCTTTGGTGATGCGCTCGTTGTAGTCCGCTACGATATCGTCTCCGCTCAACTCGAGAGCGATGTAGTACTTATAGGAACCTGTACCGTTAACCATAACCGGTTGGGAGCAGATGGTCTTCACACCGCTGAGAGTCTGAGAGATGACTTCGCGGGTAAGGCCTTCGAAACGTTCTTCTATCTCCTCTCTATTGTTGAACTCCCTTGAATTCACATAGTTGTCTATCACCCCTTCGATGGTAGTTTGTAGTGAAGAAGCTAGGTCCGCTCTAGCATTGGCCATAGCCTTTTTCTTGGCTGTAGCCTGATCGGAGCTCTCTCCAAGGGCATTCGACCTGAAGTACTTCTTATCGCTGAAATACTCGTCTCCAGAGCAGTATTCCTTGATGGCGGTCTCTCCAGCTGGTGGAGCCTTTTCTTCGGCAAGCTTTTTCTTCTTACCACATCCTGTGCCTATGATCATGGTACCAGCTACCAGCAGCATTCCAAAGGTCTTTATTAGGTAGATTCTATGTTTCATCATCGTTGATTTGTATTTAGTGTTTCAGAAAGTGTGCCAAAGTTAGAAAGTCGCGTCCAGCAAGGCATTCAAGAGGTTTATATCTATGAATTCCTTGGCTTTGTCCT
>JAQCAN010000034.1 GCA_027621335.1 Bacteroidota bacterium | reverse complement strand
CCAGTGCAACAAGAGGAAGAAGAGCATCTTGAAGAACCCCTTCCGAAGATCATCCCCATCCAGCCGATGGAAACCAATGTGGAAGAAGGGGAGCATGAAAAGGGAGCACCTGGCAGGAGGAGGTATTGGGTGGCAGCGGCCTTCATACCGCTTGTCTTAATGGCTGGATATCTGGCCATGAATACTGGGGCCATCCATGCGGTCAAACATCAGGTTTCGGATTTATTCCCAGCCAAGGTGGAAGTGAAGAGAGCCTATGAAGCAAGACATGACATTCCGGAATTCACTGACTACTCTGAGGACACATCGGGTATCTCCGATGCGACATTGACGCTTGTAGAAGCCGATGGTCCCATCCCTCTCAAGAAGGAAGAAGAGGTGGCGCCACCATCAATGGAAGCTGAGAGCACCTACGTGGCTCCGGTTAGAACGGCTGCCATCCAATTCCATGTCGTTGGGGGGTGTTTCTCTGAAAGCGAGAGTGCAGATAAGCTGGTCAATAGCTTGAAATCCAAAGGATTCGAAGCCTATATTCTAGACACACATAGAGGTCTTCACCGAGTGGTCTATGGCAGCTTTGCTGATAGGGCCTTGGCCCTGGACGCATTGACCGCAGTGAAGCAGGAATACCAATCAGACGCTTGGTTGCTCAGAAAGAATCCAGAGGCTCAGTAAGCGCTGGACCGTTGATGCCTATTAACGCAAAGAACACCATGAAATCGAATAAGTATATCAGCACTGATGTCATTGCCGAATTCCTTGAAGAGGACCTTCTGGAGTTCCATTTCGTAGAGAAGGCTCATGAAATTGGAAGGAAGACGGTGGAGGACCTGCATGATTGGGCTGTGGAATATCTTGGAGGACACAAATGTTACCTCTTGGTTCGGACAGAACCTGGTACACGGCTGTCTGAGGAGGCGAGGGCCTATGCCAGCTCAGAAGAATTCGATAAGATAAGTTTTGCTGATGCCATCATTCGTACAGACTATAACCATGAGATGGCGGCTAATTTCTTCATTCGTTTCAATCGTCCTGGGCGCCCCGTCCGACTTTTTCCTGATAGAGCCCACGCCATGGCATGGATCCAAGGGCTTAAAGATGGCAAAGGGTAGATCATATCACCATGAAAACAGAACGTACTGCAGTCCAGAGCCTCGCAACAGCCACGCGCATCGTCATGCCCAATGAGACCAATACCCTCGGTAATCTGATGGGAGGATGGCTACTCAATTGGATGGACATCAACTCCGCCATAGCGGCCCATCGCCATTGCCGCAGGGTGGTGGTCACTGCCTCGGTGAACAATGTGTCCTTCGATAGGGCTATTCGCCTCGGGGACATCGTAACCATAGAATCCAAGGTCTCACGCTCTTTTACATCCTCCATGGAGGTCTTCTCTGATGTATGGGTAGAGGACCACAATACGGGGGAGCAGATAAAATCCAACGAGAGCATCTACACTTTCGTTGCGGTCGATCAGAATGGGGGGCCCATAGAGGTCCCTACACTTGTCCCTGAGACCGACCTCGAAAAGGAAAGGTTCAATGGAGCGTTGAGAAGAAGGCAATTGGCGCTTATTTTAGCGGGAAGGATGAGGCCGGAAGAGGCCACTGAACTGAGAGATCTTTTCCTCTGACTCTTCCTACGTGGTCATCTTGATCGCAATCATTTTTCACAAGCATCTTATATTCGATAAAAACTTGACGCCATGCTTTCTCACATTCCAATGGAGAGGATCCTCTTCCTTGACATCGAGACGGTGCCAGTGACCTATCGTTTCGAAGACCTAGATTCACATGCAAAGAACCTTTGGTCCCTGAAGAGCCGTTGGGTTCAGGAACGGGAGGACAAGACGCCTGAAGAGGTCTATGAGCGGGCTGGTATCTACGCAGAATTTGCCAAAGTGGTGTGCGTAAGTCTTGGCTATTTCCATGGCCATAAGCAGGATAGGACTTTCCGTATCACCTCGCTGTTTGGAGAAGAGGAGTCTGGTATCCTTATGGGGCTCAGTGCTTTATTCAAGAAGTTCTTCAAGGACGGAAATGCCCTACTCTGCGCCCATAATGGCAAGGAATTCGATTTCCCTTTCTTGGCTAGACGCTTCGTCATCAACGGGCTCCCCTTACCTGAAGTTTTGGATCTGGCAGGGAAGAAGCCATGGGAAGTTCAACATTTGGACACCATGGACCTATGGAAGTTCGGAGATTATAAGCATTATACCTCCATCGACCTCCTATCCTATGCGCTCGCCATTCCTAGCCCAAAGGATGACATCACAGGCGCTGATGTGGCCCGGGTATTCTACGAAGAGAAGGACTTGGAACGTATTAAAAGCTATTGCGAGAAAGATGTCCTTGCAGTGGCTCAAGTGATGTTGAGGTTCAAGGGACAAGCGCTACTGAAGGAGAGTGAACTCATCAAGATCTAAGCGACTCAGTCAAACAGCCCTTCGCTTTCGAAGGCGTCTGGGGAGTCCTGAATGGAGCTGTTGCATTCTAGTTCGGAGGAGATATCCAGTCCTTCAGGATCTTCGAAGTCCTCATAACTCAACTGAAGACTTTCATCTTCATAGGCCCTCTTCATATAGAACCCCCACATGGGAAGGGCCATATTTGTTCCCATTCCGAGCTGAAGGGAACTGAACCTCACTGATCGATCCTCAGCTCCCACCCAAACTCCTGTTACAAGGTCGGGAGTCATGCCGATGAACCATCCATCCGATTGATTCTGAGTAGTCCCCGTCTTGCAGGAGATTCGAATGTCCCTTGAGAAGCCATCATACTTACGGGCCTCTAGGTCCATACGAAGACGCATGGCGGTACCAGAGCTTTTTCCCGTGTGTCGGTTATAGACACCATCTACCGTGCCCTGCATCATACGCAACATGATCTGAGCCGTGCGGGGATCAAGGGCTTCTCTGGTCTTGGGTACCACATTGTAGATGGCATTCCCTGCTTTGTCCTCAATACGTGTGAAGATGATAGGTTCGATGTAAACCCCTTGATTGGCAAAGACCGCATTCGCAGCGGTGATTTCATAGACGGACAGATCGGCCACTCCAAGGCACAGAGAAGGCACAGGTGCTAGGTCGCTCGTGATGCCCATATCCCTAGCTAGCTTGATGACGGCCTCAGGACCATACTGTTTCATAATGGAGGCGGTGATGGTGTTCACCGAATTGGCCAAGCCCCACTTAAGGGTACCCATATAGCCATAATCGTGGTCTGCATCCTGAGGGGTCCAGTCTTTCAAAAGACCGAAGGTTCCCTGCTGGAAAGTCGTAGGGACCTTTGGAATCTCCATGCAGGGCGAGTTGCCCTCCCGTATGGCGGTTGCGTAAACGAGGGGCTTGAAGGTCGAGCCTACCTGTCGCTTTCCTTGCTTGACGTGGTCATACTTGAACTCTTTATAGTCGATACCCCCAACCCAGGCCTTTACAAAACCTGTTTTAGGATCCATCGACATCATTCCCGCTTGGAGGAATCGCTTGTAGTATCGGATAGAGTCCAGAGGAGACATCAAGGTGTCGATCTGTCCATTCCTCCATGAGAAGACAGTCATCTCCTTGGGGGCTCTGAAAATGGAATCGATCTGAGTCTCACTGAAGATGTTCTGGATATGCCCGCAATCGCTGTTATTGCACACATAGACCATCTTGCCATCTTTCATCTGTTTTTCTAAGGTTCTGCTGCGCTCACAGTTCCCGCACAGAACCCCATTGAGCACTTTATGGTACTGACTACGTTTGACCGCAGACTCCAAAATATCGTCCACTTCTTGTTTGTCCAGGTCATTGGAGAAAGGCGCATTCCTGAGGTTCTTGGTGTAGTCATTGAACTGACCTTGCAACTGCTTGCTCAGATGCTCCCTCACTCCAAACTCCGCATAGGTTTGCAGGCGGGAATCTATGGTCGTGTAGATTTTCAATCCATCACTGTAGAGGTCATAGGGTTTTCCTGTCTCAGGATTAGGGTAGTTGTATTCCCCTTTGTCATTCTTGGATTCGAGCAGGGTAGTGACCTCTGAGCGCAGCACTTCCCTGAAATAGGGCGCTAACCCTTCGTCATGGGATTCCCTCATGTAGGTCAACTTGAGGGGGAGGGACTTCAGGCTATCGAATTCAGTTTTTTCCAGGAAGTCATTCCTGACCATCTGACTTAGCACCACATCCCTTCGGTCCTTCACCATCTCTGGTCTCCGCAAGGGATTGAAGAGCGCAGAATTCTTGAGCATACCCACCAACATGGCGGACTCCTCCACGGTCAGTTCATTGGGCTCCTTGTCAAAATAGATCTTTGCCGCGCTGCGTATGCCCACCGCCTGATTCAGAAAGTCGTATTGGTTCAGGTACATGGTAAGGATTTCCTCCTTGGTGTACGACTTCTCCAACTTCAGGGCGATGACCCATTCCTGAGCTTTCTGGAAGACCCTTCCGAAGATGTTCCTGGCTGGTTCGTGTAGCAATTGCTTGGCCAACTGCTGGGTCAACGTACTTCCTCCACCCTTGCTGCCCATGTAGATGGTCGCTCTGGCGACCGATTCCAGATCGATACCTGGGTGAGACAGGAAACGCTCATCCTCAGTAGCGATAAGTGCCTCCACCATGTAAGGGGAGAGCGCATCATACTCGATATTGGTTCGGTTCTTACGGTAGTATTTACCCAGTACCTTTTGATCGGATGTGAGGACCTCGGTCGCCAACTCACTCCTCGGGTTCTCAAGTGTTTCAAAATCAGGAAGGTCACTGATTGCAGCCATGCCCACCAACAAAAGGATTCCTATGAGGGGACTCAGGATGACGAACCAGGTGAAGAGGACCCAGGAGGGCTTCGATGCAGGTTTTTTCTTAGTGGCCAAGTGTTCTTAAGTCTTTGTTCGCAAACTTACAGGTTAATTGAACGCATTTACTTGAACCTTGGTGTGTTGGATTCTGGTCTTGTCCCTGCCAAAAGGCTTACTTTGTCCTCTCATAGAACGGCAGTTCACACGTCATGAAAAAAGTAGTCACATTAGGTCAATTCATCGTTAAGAAACAAGAGGATTTCCCTTATGCCAAAGGAGAACTCAGTAGCCTTCTCTCTGCTCTCCGGTTGGCGTCCAAAATCGTTTCAAGAGAGGTCAATAAGGCAGGATTGATGGACGATATCAGAGGTTCCTCAGGGGTTACGAATATCCAAGGGGAGACTCAGATGAAATTGGATGACTTCGCCAATCTGGAATTCATCAGTTCCATGATGGCAAGAGAGGAAATCTGCGGTATGGCATCTGAAGAGAACGATGACATCATCATCTTCGATCGCCCTGAATGTCAAGATGGCAAATACGTGCTCCTCATCGACCCCTTGGATGGTTCGTCCAACATCAATGTGAACGTCTCCATCGGCACCATCTTTTCCATCTATCGCAGGATAAGCCCTGTGGGAACTCCGGCAACTTTGGAGGACTTCATGCAGAGAGGTAGGGAACAGGTGGCAGCAGGATATGTGGTCTACGGCTCCTCCACCATGTTGGTATTCACTACTGGAAATGGGGTGAACGGGTTCACTCTTGACCCATCCATCGGCACCTTCTGTCTGTCCCACCCCGACATGAAAATGCCTGAAGATGGAAGCATCTATTCAGTGAATGAGGGCAACTACCGCTACTTCTCAGAAGGGGTGAAGCGCTACATAAAATATTGCCAAGAGGAGGCCGAGGGACGCCCTTACTCTGCACGATACATAGGTAGCTTGGTGGCGGATTTCCATAGGAACCTCATCAAAGGAGGTATCTACTTCTATCCAGCTTCCGGATTGAGCCCTAGAGGAAAGCTCAGATTACTCTATGAGAACAACCCTTTGGCCTTCATCGCTCAGCAGGCTGGAGGCAGGGCAACGGATGGCCGAATGGACATCTTGGATATACGCCCTAGCGAGCTCCATGAGCGAACCCCACTATTCATAGGCAGCAAGAACATGGTGGACAAAGTCCATGAGTTCATAGACCTCTATGACCTCAAGGGCGAAAAAAATAAATGAAGAAGGAAGACATCCTGGCTATCTATCAGAATTCCGCCCGAACAGTGGAATTGGTGGCAGGGTTACGTCCTAGCGGTTCGACTGCCAGTCTCAAAGGATTCCAGGGAAGTTCACAGTCTTTCGCTATTGCTTCTGCAGCCACCGACATACGAGGGGTTCATCTGGTCATGGCAAGAGATAGGGAGGAAGCCGCTTATCTGCAGAACGACCTGGAGGGCATCCTGAGCGCCCAGATGCCCGTCTTCTACTATCCCGCCTCGTTCAAAGTCCCATACAGCACCGAGGCTACGGACAATGCCAATATCGCCATGAGGAGCGAGGTACTTCAGGCCCTGAAGAACCATGATGACCTGGTCATCGTCAGTTTTCATGAGGCCATTGGAGAGCATGTGGTCAGCCGTAAGGAATTCTCAGATATTTCCATCACAGTGAGCCGAAATGAGGCCTATGACATGGAGTGGATGAACGAGCAGCTTCTTGAGATGCACTTTGAGAAAGTAGATTATGTCTATGAGCCTGGTCAATTCTCCATACGTGGTGGTATCGTAGATATCTTCTCCTTTGTCAATGAACGCCCATATCGCATCGAACTCTTCGGTAAGGAAGTCGAATCCATCAGGGAATTCGACCCAGTGAGTCAATTGTCGGACAAGAAATTCGATCGCCTTACCATTTTACCTAATGTCGACTCTTCGACCATGGTGGAGACCCGTGAGTCTTTCTTAGCCCATATCCCCGAACAGTCCATTCTCTGGTTCCAAGACCTTGAAGGAAGTTTGGCCAACATGGACAAGGACATGACCAAGGTTGAGAAAGCATTCCACAAGCTGAAGTCCCCGCTTGGACATCGCCCGCCTCATGAGCTCTACCATGATGCCGAGAGCTTCAAAAAGGCGATGAAAGGCTTTAGACACGTGACCTTGGATGGAAAAGACACCAATGCCAAGCTGATCATCACTGCCTCCCAAACCCCTCAACCAGCCTTCAACAAGAAATTCGACCTGCTTCATGAGGATCTCGCCAAGCATCATGAGGCGGGCTATGTCTGCGTCATCACAGCTGGAAACGCCAAGCAGATAGAGCGCCTTTACAACATCTTTGAAGACATAGGGGCCGAAGTGGAGATGAAACCCATAGTGATTGGGCTCAAGGAAGGCTTTATCGACCATGATAACAAGCTGGTGCTTTATACGGACCACCAGATCTTCGAGCGCTACAACCGATTCAGGCTGAAGGAAGGCTTCAAACGGACTAAAGAGGCTCTGACCCTTCAGGAGTTGATGGACCTTCAACCGGGAGATTTCATCACCCACATCGACCATGGGGTAGGGAAGTTCTCAGGCTTGGAAAAAGTGGATGTGAATGGAAAGATGCAAGAGGCCATACGCATCATTTACAAGGACAATGACATTCTCTATGTAAGTATCCATTCATTGCATCGCATCTCCAAGTTCACTGGAAAGGAGGGGACGGAACCCACACTTCATAAGTTGGGAAGCGCCACTTGGGCCAAGCAAAAGTTGAAGGCCAAGAGCAAGGTAAAACAATTGGCCTTCGACTTGATCAAGTTGTATGCGGAGCGCAAGGCGAAGAAAGGCTTCCCGTTCACACCGGACTCTTACTTGCAGACGGAATTGGAGGCGTCCTTCATCTATGAAGACACTCCTGACCAGGAGAGCGCCACTTTGGAAGTAAAGACGGATATGGAAAAGGAGATGCCCATGGATCGGCTGGTCTGTGGAGATGTGGGATTCGGAAAGACAGAGATAGCGATCAGAGCGGCCTTCAAAGCGGTTGCAGACAGCAAGCAAGTGGCTGTATTGGTCCCGACTACGGTGCTCTGCTTTCAGCATTACCAGACCTTCTCGGCCCGTCTCAGGGACTTCCCTGCCAAGGTTGAATACCTGAACCGATTCAGGACACAGAAGGAACAGACCAAGGTGCTGAAGGCGCTTGCTGATGGAGAGGTGGATATCGTCATCGGCACCCATAAGCTGCTCAGTGATAAAGTGAAATTCAAGGACCTGGGACTCATGATCATCGATGAGGAACAGAAATTCGGGGTGGGAGCGAAGGACAAACTCAAGACCCTGCGCACCGAGGTGGACTCGCTGACCCTCACTGCCACACCCATTCCCCGTACCCTGCAGTTCTCACTCATGGGAGCGCGGGACCTATCGGTCATTCGCACCCCACCTCCTAATCGCTATCCAGTAGACACCAGGGTGGTGACCTTCCATGAGGAGATCATACGTGACGCAGTAGCGGAAGAGTTGAAACGAGGAGGACAGGTCTTCTTTGTGCATAATAAGATAGAGAACATCAAGGAGATCGCTGGGATGGTCAATCGATTGGTCCCTGAGGCACGTGTGGCCGTGGGCCATGGACAGATGGATGGAAAGAAATTGGAGGAGGTTATGCTGGACTTCATCGATGGGGCCTTCGATGTGCTCGTGAGCACGACCATCATCGAGAGTGGGATAGACATTCCAAATGCGAATACCATGATCATCAACAACGCGCAGAATTTCGGGTTGAGCGACCTGCATCAATTGCGTGGAAGAGTAGGACGTGGCAACAAGAAGGCGCATTGCATCCTCATCGCACCTCCTATGCACATGGTGAGCAGTGAATCCAGAAAGCGATTGGAGGCCATTGAGCAGTTCAGTGACCTAGGCAGTGGAATGAGCATTGCCATGAGGGATTTGGACATCCGTGGCGCTGGAGACCTACTGGGTGCAGAGCAGAGCGGCTTTATCAGTGATATTGGATTCGAGACCTATCAGAAGATCCTGAACGAGACCATTCAAGAGTTGAAAGAGACCGAGTTCAAAGAGCTGTTCAGTGAGGAATTGGCCGCCAAGAGGGGGCAGATAGAGGAGGTCAGCATAGAGACGGATTTGGAACTGCTGCTTCCTGATGAGTACGTGGCAGGGACCACCGAGCGCTTGAAACTCTATCGTGAGATGGATGGATTGGCCAGTGAGGAGGAATTGGCAGCGTTCATATTGCGCATGGAGGACCGTTTCGGTCCTGCACCAAAACCTACCTTGGAGCTCTATGATTCACTGAGACTGCGTTGGTTAGCCCGTGAACTGGGCTTTGACAAATTGGTCGTTAAAGCTGGCAAGATGATCGGGCACTTCGTGGCGGATCAGGAGCATCCCTTCTACCAATCGGCTCGCTTCACATTTATCTTGAGGATGCTTCAACAGGCGAATTCAGGACTGAGGATGTATGAGAAGAATGACAGTTTACGACTGGTGTTCGAGGAGATAGAAGATATCCATGCCTCTCTGAATGCACTCAAACGTCTATTGGGAGAAACCGTTCAGGTCTGAACACAAAAAAGCCCCTGACGTTTCAAGGGCTCTCTTGTTAACCAAAACATGTGACTGACTCGTCAACCTAACAGATGAAAGATCTTTTCTTGCTATTGAGACAAGATTCATTCATTATTTCGCTTCCTGGGTCTCCAGCCATCCTTGACTTTGTCCCACTTATTCTTGAATTTTTTGTTCTGGGAAGTTTGGTAGTAGCTGTCCCATAGTGGCGTATTCCCATAGAAACTCAGAAAATCATCACCTTTTTGTATTGTTTTCTCCATGCGTACGACTATTACTTGGTTGATACTAGAACTTCTCCTTGCAATTCATTCACTTGATAGTTCAGTCCCATGGTGCTGCAAACCACATCCAAGGCACTGATCAGGTTGCTTCTCTCGAATTCTCCAGTGAAAAGACCTTGTAAATCACCTTGACCGTTTATCCTCACCCCGAACTGACGTTCTATCTCGCTGAATACTTCCATCACTGGACGTTCACTGAAAAGGAACTGGCCTTCCATCCATGTGATCGGTGGTGCATCTTCAATGGCCTCTGAAAGCTCATCAGATGCATTTTGCACCATCATCCCTTTGGTCAGCAAAGCCTTGGACACACCGCGGGTCACAGCCACCCTACCTGAACGGCACTGGACCATGAATCGGTTCTCCCTGCTGTGAACGTTGAACTCTGTTCCTAGAACACTGACCTCACCACCTTCCGTGCGAACGGTGAATCTAGACCCTTCCTTCACTTGGAAGAAGGCCTCACCTGAAAGATCCAAGACCCTGTCCTTTTCAAAATCTTCTTTAGAATAGGTAATCTCGCTTACCGCATTGAGCGTCACTTTGGACCCGTCTGGTAAGAACAGCTCAGTGGTCTTACCGACTGAGGATTGGGCTAGAACGAGATCAGAACGCGGGATAAATACCCAAGATAATCCGAGAATGATGGCCAGCGCTGCAGCTACACGGGCAAAACGAGGCAAAGCGAATACCCTGCCTTGCATTGACGACTTGGAATCGATTTTCTGCGAAATCGCTTGCCATGACGCCTCTTTATTCTGAAAGGGGGTCTTCCACCCTCCAAGCATCTCATCTACCTTCTTATTGATATTCTCAGCCACTCGACTTCTTTGACGTGTTACGAGTGTAATACAGAGGGAAGGATGGATACCCTACCCCAGTAGAGAAAATTCTGAAAAAAGCGAATCAGCGTACCTCTATGACCGTGGCCAAGGTGCTGGTGCCAACGAAGAATCCAACCGCACCTTCGATGTTACTGGCCCCATTGCCTGAAACGTCCATCTGCGCGCGGAACAGTTCCTCATGCTCCAAGCGGATGGCCTTTATTTCTATGAGATGATTGCCATAGTAGCGGAAGAAGTCGGTACTCAATACCAGTTCAGGATTGTAGGTCACGTTGATGACCATAAGCTCATTTTCTTGAGGTGAGCGCTGGATCTCTTCCAATTCACTCAATAGGGCCAAAGGACGCATAGTCACTAAATAGAAGAACTCGTTGAAACTACCAGAATTGAGCCCTTCCCATTCCAAGAAGACCAGGTCATTATCCTGTTCTACTTCAAGATACTGCTTGGACACATTCAGTTCCAACAATGAAGGCGGAGTGATGGTCTGGCTAGTAAAACGCTCTCCATCCAAAAGAATTTCTAGGTCATAACTTGTATTGGGCTTCAGGAAGATTCCCTCGAGGTCCCTGTAATGACCAGGTCGCGCAGGGTCCTCATCGAGGGAAATAAAAGCACCCTCTGACCTCAGGGTCACCCTGGCATCAGAAATACCGCTCATTCCTTGCCCAGAATCCAAGCTGCTCAGAAAGATGTCATCGGCTGTGCGACCTGTCTCAATGAATGCATTCACTACTACCACATCGGAGGCTTGTTCAGCAACAGGAATCTGCTTCACACAGGACACCATTGACAAGGCCAACACGAGCATGACCAATGGTATTCTTATAAGTAGAAATCGGTTCATCGGAGGGTATACCTTAGTATAAAGTTAGGTGTTAGTGCTAAGAGTTCCAAATCCATTGTCCTGATTGTCAGTTCATCAGCTCCCTCAGGCCGCACTTGGTCCACGCCATAGCTGCGGCTCCTGATGTTCTTGCGATTGGTCAAGTTATACACACCGAGTCCAAGGGTCAGCTTGGAGCGGGACCAATAAAAGCTCCGTTGTATGCTGATGTCCCATCTGAATAGTTCAGGTAAACGGGCCGACAGGTCATCTCCATAGACCACGAAGTCCTGCCCAGTCAGCTGGTTCTCAAAGGTGCCCAAGAGCGGAGTGAAGGGATAGCCCGAGGAATATATGAAGTCCGTGGAAAAGAGATAATCCAAGTAAGAATAGGCATAGACCACTTTCAAGTCGTTAGGCTTATTAAAAGTACTGGGGAATACCCTTCCTTTATTGATCTCCTTGAAGCGGTTCAAGGAAGCCGTATAGCTATAGGCGATCCACAGGTCATGTCCTTGGTGTTCGTATTGTATCAGTGCGTCAATTCCTGCCACCTCCGAATCCCCAAAGACCAATCCCTCTTGCTCTAAGGTGAATGTGGATAAGAGGCGGATCTGCTCCTGATTCAACACACTCCCTTGGATGCGTTTGTAGAACCCTTCCAGATCGAAGGTCCAATCTCCCATATGCATATTCAGACCCAAAATACCTTGGAAAGTCCTTGATTCGGGAAGGGCCTCCCCATCGCTCAGCACCCATTGGTCAGGCTGGCGCAGGAACAGGTTCTGCTCGGCCACTCTTCGCACTGTTTGTATGAAATTGCCACCTCCAAGTCGCATGGAGAAATCCGTTCGGGGCTGATAGGACAGAAGTGCCCTTGGTTCCAGATAGAGGCTGTTGGTGTAGTCGTTCACCGTGCTTCTCAGGCCTATTTCCAAGGCCCATGAGTTATTCCACATCCAATCCCGCTCAGCAAAGAGGGTGTGGTTGCTGCTCTGGACAGTAGAGTCTGTGAAAAGGGCCAGCTCATCAGCATTCTCACGTGTAATCTGCTCATAAGTCAGGGAGAGGAGATTCCATTCATAACCGATCTCCAATGTGCCCGAGGGGACAGGGAAAAGCTGACGGTGCTGAAGGCTGAAATCCCGCAATCGGTTGTCCAAGAGAAGGGAGCTGAACTTTTCGGCCAAAGGGAATCCATTGAGGAAATCCTTCTGTTCCTCCACGAAGTAATATGAACTGGAATACTCTGAGAAACCTGCAGAGGTGAAGGCATGTCGTCCATTTTTCATGTCCCTGTTCCAGATGATACCCAGGCCGGTATTACCCCATGAAGTGTCATCTGTGAGGTAGTCATTCAATTCCCTAGGGGATCCGTTGCTCGCTTCATATTGGTTACGGGATTCATTGGAGAAGGTATCCCCCCCTTGGAAGAAACTGATGTCCAATTGATCCTTGGAAGATAGCTCCGTGCTGGATTTCATGTTCAGGTCGTAGTAGAAGAACTCAGGATCGGTCTCACTCAGGCTCAGGTCGAAGTCCGGATCGTTGGCTGTGCTCTGCTCGAACACCCGATCCAACAAGGAGTTGAACAGACCTGTTCCTATGAAGTCGCTATGGCTCCTTCTTAAGGTCACGAGGAGGGAGCTTGAACTTCCGATAGGCGTCTCAAGGGATATATCCGCCCCGATGAGGTCGAGGCCCACTTCAAGAACATCTTCCTTGCGGTCTCCAGTCCGACCTGTGACTTCCAGCACACCGCCCGATCGCCCTCCATATCTCGGGGCATAGACGCCTTTATGGACTTGGATGTTGCGGATGGCATTGGGATTCAGCGTACTGAATACCCCGAAGAAGTGGTTCTGGTGGTAGATTTTGAACCCATCCCAGAGGACGAGATTCTCATCATCCTCATTACCTCGGATATTCAGTTGGGCATCTATCCCATCACCTGAGGATACGCCTGGGAGGAATTGGACAGCTTTGAACAGGTCCGGCTGGCCGTTGACCGTAAGTCGTTCCAAAAGAGCAGGCTCTATAGCCAGGATCTGCCCTTGTTCCATGACTTGGATGCCCCGCTCTATCTCTGTGATGATCTCCACGGCAGGCAGGAAGGTGTTATTGCGTTCCAAGTAGAAATCCAGACTCTTTTCAGTTACATTCTTCAAGGAAGCACAACTGCTTCGATAGCCCAGGTAACTGGCGCATAGTTGGAGGGTGTCTGTGGGAATGTTTTCCAAGGCATAGCTCCCATCCACACGGGTCACAGTGCCCTTGGAGCTACCCGATATGCTCAATGAAGCAAAGGGCAGGGGCTCTCCACTCACTACATCGCGCACCTTACCAGTGATCGTGAAAGAACGTTCGAGCACTTGAGCACCTTTCGACTTGATGACCCTGAGTGGCACGATGAGGTAGGTGTTCTTCAAGGGGGTGAAGGTGTAGTTGGTTCCTTTCAGGAGTTCAGTGAGGTCCTCTTCAAGATTGTCTCCTTGCAAGCGCACTGAGGCCAAGATGGGACGCAGGCTCGTCACATCATATGCGAGTCTGGCGTCATAATGCTTTTTCAGCACTTTCAATACTTCGGTGACCGGGGTGTCACTGAAGGTCTGGGGAAGCATGACGTCCTGTGCTTGAACGGACAAGGCGAACCAAAGGATCAGACATATGGAGGAAAGCCGTTTCAACCCGATGAAGATACGAAAGGGGGAGGCTGACGGATACCTTGGTCATGGAATGCGTGGCATTTGATTCGACTCTTTCTCTGAAATATACCTGAATGAGTTCGTTGGGATGGATTGGATTTCAGAGGTAAAAAAAGCACCTCCGAAAAAATCGAAGGTGCTATTCTTAGGGGTGGGCCCACCAGGG
>JAQCAN010000298.1 GCA_027621335.1 Bacteroidota bacterium | reverse complement strand
CAGCGATGCTCACACCATAAAATCCCGCCATGGCATATGCCCCCCAAATGGCCGAAGCGAATAATAGAATGGGCCCCAGAGTGGAAATCATTCCTGTGGACAGACCTGCAATGATGTTGGTCGCAGCACCTGTACTCGAGCTTCTTACAATGTCCATCACAGGCTTCTTTCCAAGTCCGGTGTAATACTCTGTCATGTATGAGATGGCACCTCCAACAAATAGTCCGATCAATACGGCCCAGAAGACATCCATTGAGGTCACGGTCTTAAGTCCAACTCCGAAGAAGTCCATCTGCATTTCTGAAGGCAACATGTAGTCGATCACAAAAAAAGAAGCAATAGCTGTCAGAATGATTCCGCTCCAGTTTCCAAGATTCAAGGCCATCTGGACCTGAGCCTCTTTAGCACTGTTATCCTTGATCCTGATAAAGACGGTTCCTACTATAGAGAAGATGATTCCCAAACCTGCGATCATCAACGGAAGGAGCACAGGACCTATTCCACCAAAGGCATCTTCGATACTGCCACCCATATCCCGGATGACGTAGTTTCCTAGAACCATGGCCGCAAGCATAGTAGCTACATAAGACCCGAATAGATCAGCGCCCATACCAGCAACATCACCTACGTTATCGCCTACGTTATCGGCAATAGTCGCTGGGTTCCTGGCATCATCTTCAGGGATACCAGCCTCCACTTTTCCCACGAGGTCAGCACCTACGTCAGCTGCCTTCGTATAAATTCCTCCTCCTACACGAGCAAACAAGGCAATGGACTCTGCACCAAGTGAGAACCCAGCGAGGGCCTCCAAGACCATGAGCATGATATCATTTGCCGACCTCATTTCGCCATACATACTTCTTGGCACCCAGACATTACCCATGAATTTCCAATAAAGCAGAATGAACAACATGCTCAAACCGAACACCGCTAGTCCAGCAACACCAAGTCCCATTACCGTTCCCCCAGTGAAACTCACTTTGAGAGCATTAGGCAGGCTGGTCCTTGCTGCTTGTGTCGTTCTCACGTTTGCCGCTGTGGCCACGCGCATCCCAATGTTACCGGCCAGCGCGGAGAATACCGCTCCAATGACAAATGCCACCACAATGAACCAGTGGGTAGTCTCGACCAGAGTGCTGATCACCCCGAGCAGAATTGACGCGATAACTACAAATATGGCCAGAACACGGTACTCTGCATTCAGGAAGGCCAAGGCCCCTTCGCGGATGTGACCTGCTAGTTTTTTCATGTTCTCATCTCCTGCATCTTGTTTATTGACCCATTGGGATTTGAAGAACATCACCACCAAACCAATAATGGCCATTGCCGGAACTAAATACACTGCTTCCATAGGAATACTTCTAATAATCGTTTGATTTCAACTTGTTTAGCCCAAAAAATTCAGGCTCGCAAAAATAGGTTTTATTGGGTACTTGACAAATGGAGCCTTTCACAGGATTATATGGGGAATTTTGAATGCCCTATATCTGCGAATCTTTATTCTATTGACTCTGAAACCAGCTATCTCCGACCTCTTTTCTCTAGTGAATCAGAGATCACTTCTCATCAAAGGACAAGCATTCTCTTGGCTGAAAGTGACCAAAAGTTCAGTGAAGTGAGACTATTTATGACTTATATCAGACCAGATACATGACCTCCTTGACCACCCGCACCACATCTCCAACTTGTGGCAGTGCCTCCTCGATGAGCGAAGTACTGAATGCGAAAGGAGTGTCCGCCAGGCAGACTCTGCGAATCGGAGCATCTAGGTAATCAAAGGCGTGCCTTTGCACCCGATAGGCCACCTCTGTGCTCACGGAGCCCACCGGATGGCTCTCTTCCACAATGATCATCCTATTTGTCTTGCGCACCGAATTGACCAATGTGTCGATGTCCAATGGACGGATCGTCCTCAGGTCGATGACTTCAGCATTCACTCCTTCTTTCTCCAATTCTTGAGCAGCAGCAAGAACGGTCTTCATCATCTTTCCGAAAGAAACAATCGTCACATCTTCTCCTTTCTTCTTGACATCCGCCACACCCAGAGGAATCAGATATTCTCCTTCTGGTATTTCACCAACATCTCCATACATGCGCTCAGATTCCATGAAGATGACCGGGTCATCATCTCTGATGGCGGACTTCAAAAGCCCCTTGGCATCATATGGATTTGATGGAGTAACTACTTTCAATCCTGGCCAATGCGAATAGAAGGCCTCAAAACTCTGGGAGTGCGTAGCGGCAAGTTGACCTGCTTGTGCGTTCGGCCCTCTGAAAACCACAGGGGCACCGAATTGCCCTCCAGACATCTGAAGCATCTTTGCTGCACAGTTGATGATCTGGTCCGATGCCAATATGGCAAAGTTCCAAGTCATGAATTCGACAATCGGCCTTAGACCGTTCATTGCCGCACCTACAGCAATACCAGCAAATCCCAACTCAGCAATAGGCGTATCGATGACCCTCTTTGCCCCGAATTCATCCAACATGCCCTTACTGGCTTTGTAGGCCCCATTGTATTCGGCCACTTCTTCGCC
>JAQCAN010000297.1 GCA_027621335.1 Bacteroidota bacterium | reverse complement strand
TGCAAAGAAAGCAGCTCCAGCAAAAAAGGCTAAGAAATAGCCTAACTCACCCATATAACGTATTCAAAGGCCGCATGTGCGGCCTTTTTGTTTCCTCAGAATTCCCGCTTTTCCCTCCATTGTCCAATAACCGTTTCTTTGCCCTATGAAGGACCCTATGCGCATCCTGGTCGTCAGTGACTATCGTAACACCCACTCCGTAAGGCCCGAGGCCGAGATCTTCATGGGCCTGCTCCGCAAAGGACATAAGATCACCATTATGACCGATGGCGATACCGAGTACGCCCAACGCTTCCGTGACGCTGGCGCCCAAGTGGTGCCCTATCATCCCGTCTCCAAACACGATTCCAAGGCCATCGCCCTCATTAGGCAGACCATTCAGGAGCAACAGATCCAAGTGGTCCATTTCTTCAACAGCCGCGCCTCTGTGAATGGCCTGCGTGCCGTGAAGGGACTGGATGTCAAGGTCTGCCTCTACCGTGGCTTTACCGGACATGTCCATTGGTATGACCCCAGCCTCTACCTCAAGTACATGCACCCCCGCGTGGACCGCATCGTGTGCAACAGCCGAGGCGTAGAAGAGGAATTCCTCAAGCAACCGTTCATTGACAAGACCCGCACCCGAACCATCCATAAAGGCCATGACACCGCCTGGTATGAGGACACCGTTCCCACTGAACGCTCCGAGTTCGGATTGGGCGAGAACACCCTGCTATTGGTCAATGTGGCCAATAACCGCAAGATGAAAGGGATTGTTTACTTGATGCAGGCTATGAATTTGATTACCAAAGAGATGGATATCAAACTTCTCCTCGTTGGAAAGGACATGGACAGCCCTGAGAACCTGGCCATATTGGACCAAGGACCGAACCGCGACAAGGTCATTTTCACCGGCTACCGGACCGATGCCCTGAGCATCGTGCGCATGTGCGACATCTTCGTGCTGAGCTCCATCAAGGGCGAATCCATTACCAAGGCGGTCATAGAAGCCATGTCCCTAGGACGAGCGCCTATCATTACCGACATTCCCGGCAACACCACCCTCGCCATCCATGAGGAAAGCGGACTGGTAGCCAAGATGAAGGACCCCCAGGCCCTAGCTGATGCCATCATCCGACTGTATGAGGACCGAGAACTACTGAAGTCGCTCCAAGAGGGTGCGAAACGCCACATCCAGGAGAACCTGAAAACGCAGACCACGGTGAATGCCTACGAGGCCATGTACCGTGAAGTGCTGGAAGATTAAGGGATCCAATTGTCCTTCCCGAAGTCAGGCTTGCGCTTTTCCATGAAGGCCTGTCGCCCTTCCTTGGCTTCATCGGTCATGTAGGCCAGGCGCGTGGCTTCCCCAGCAAAGACCTGCTGGCCCACCATCCCATCATCGGTGAGGTTCATGGCGAACTTCAGCATCTTTATGCTGGTAGGGGATTTGGCTAAAATTTCCTGAGCCCATTGATAAGCCGTGTCCTCCAGCTCAGCATGCGGAATGACCGCATTGACCATGCCCATCTCATAGGCCTCTTGAGCGGTATAGTCCCTTCCGAGGAAGAAGATCTCCCTTGCTTTCTTCTGCCCTACCATCTTGGCCAGATAAGCCGAACCATAGCCCCCATCGAAACTGGTCACATCGGCATCGGTCTGCTTGAAGATAGCGTGCTCTTTACTGGCTAAGGTGAGGTCACAGACCACATGAAGGCTGTGCCCTCCTCCTACCGCCCAACCGGGCACGACAGCGATGACCACCTTGGGCATGAAGCGGATAAGGCGCTGGACCTCCAGGATGTTCAATCGGTGGTAGCCATCCTCACCCACATAGCCTTTATGGCCTCGCACGCTCTGATCCCCTCCGCTGCAGAAGGCATAGACCCCGTCCTTGGGCGAAGGCCCCTCTCCCGTGAAGAGGATGACTCCTATGCTCGTGTCCTCCTGCGCCCTGTAAAAGGCATCATAGAGCTCGGCAGTGGTCTTGGGGCGGAAGGCATTGCGTAGCGCAGGCCTATTGAAGGCGATGCGGGCCGTTCCTCCCGACTTTTGGAAGGTGATGTCCTCGTAATCCTTGACGGTGGTCCATTGGGCCTTGACAGGCCCCTCAGGGTTCATTCTGCTCATTTCAATACTTTGATGGTGGTTCCAGCACTGACGATGTCCGTGAGCTCCATGCCATTCACGATGGCCCATTCGTCCAATCGGTCATTGGGGATGCCCTTGTCCGTTAGCTGGTCACGCAGACTCTTGCTCTGGGTCGTCTTATAGAGTCTTAGACGCTTAGGCTGACGGTTCAGTTTCTCTGGGTCGGTGAGCTTCTTGAACTGGCTCATGGTGCCATTGAACTGCGCAGCATAGCTGTTGAAATCCTCGAAGGCGCTTACTCCGGTCAATTGGTAGATGAGATCCCCATATTGGATCAGGGTCATCTTGACCTTTACCGTAGGTGTGCCGGCAGGCGTCTCTCCCGAGGCTTCTTGCGTCACCTGATTGCCGATGACCTCTATGGCGGTATTGCCATGAATGGTCAGCTGACTGCTGTTCACACTCTGAAGTGCGTAGTGTTG
>JAQCAN010000296.1 GCA_027621335.1 Bacteroidota bacterium | reverse complement strand
TCATGAGGAAGCCGTAAGAGCCTATAAAGCTTCTCTCTCCAAGAAATTCGATAACTCACAGAGCCGCATCGGTTTGAACGAATCGGGTCAATACATGCTCAATAAGCTCTTGGATGAATTCAATAGGAATGTCATGCTCGAACGAAGCAAAGAGGCTGTCTATGCATTCAAGGATGCGGAAACCTTCATGGATGAACTGAAGAAGTACAATGTGGACCTCAGGATAGCAGATCATTACTATCAATCCTACGTCAGCAGTGAAGAGGCCTACTTGTCAACCCGATATGATGCAGGTTTAGAACTTCTTGAAAATGAGAGTTTCGAGGACTCCAAGCGTATTTTTGATGAGATACTGACCATACACCCCGGATACCGTGATGTGGAAAGCCTGAAAGGGACTTCGGTTCTTGAACCCAAATACAGGAGAGCATTGGAACTCGAAGAGGCTCAAGAGCATCGTCAGGCTTATTGGCTCTTCGATGAGATAACTCGAAACCGCAGCTATAGAGATGCCTCAGAGAGAAAAGCGGACTGCCTTGAAAAAGGTAGATTCGTTTTAGCGGTACTGCCCTTCGAGGATAAAGCTGGTAGCCCTAGCACTAGAGCTAAGGTGCAAGCGTATTCCTTGAACGCTTTGACCTCATTGGATAATCCTTTCTTGCGTGTGGTCGATCGGCAGAATATGGATCAAATCCTGTCAGAACAGAACTTCAGCTTGAGTGGGGTCATAAATGAAGCATCAGCTATAGAAGTGGGTAATATCACTGGTGCACAGGCCATCTTAGTTGGAGAGTTGATAGAATTCAAAGAAGAAGTCGGTCAGATTAGACGCCAGCAAGTAAACGGCTATGAGAGTTATGATATCAAGGTTAAGGGTGAAGATGGTCAAGAAAGTACTTTGACACGGTACAAGCCGATTACCTATAACCGTTACTATGACAGGAACAGTGTTCAATTGAGCTTTCATGTGAAGATGATATCCTTGGAGACGGCTGAGGTCCTTTTCTCTGACGTGATGGAGAAAGACGTCTCTGATGAAGTGGAATTCATCAGTTACAATGGCAACAGTAGCCGGCTATTTCCTGATAATAACGGAAAACCGGACATCTCCAGGGGAGCGGTCAATCAATTGAGAACATTGATAAATGGACGAACTGAACTTTCCAGTACCTCAGAGATTGCGAATAATGCCATTGACGAGATAGGACGCTCACTCGCCTCGAAAGTGGATGATTTCCTCTATAGATGAAGATGCCCTACTTCATACTGCTTAGCCTAGTTCTGCTCTCTTGTCGAACAACAAAGACAATGGTGAACACTCCGATAGTAGAAGTGAACCCCGCCCCGTCTTGGGTGATATCTACTCCAATCTCGAGTATGGATTATATTGGTATTGGAAGAGCAGCCAAGATAGGGTCGGCCGAAGAATATGCATTGATTGCCCGTAAGTCAGCCTTGAACGAGCTTGCGAGCCAGATAGAGGTGACAGTGACCGTCAACTCACTCATGTACACACTAGAGCATGATGATCGTTTCAGCGAGAGCTTCTCTCAGCAGATCGATACGCGAACCGATCTGGCTTTGGAAGGTTTTGAGGTTTATGACAGTTGGGAAGATGACAAGAACTACTGGGTCTACTATAGACTTAGTAAGTCAAAGTATCAGGCAATCAAAGTTCAGAGGAAGGAGGGAAGTCTAAGCAAAGCGGCCTCTGACCTAGCTTTGGCCAGACAAGCTAGGGATTCATCCAACGTAGAGCTAGCTGCCGATTACTATGCCAAAGCGATAGTGGATCTGCAGGAGTATTGGGGGGAGGACAATTCATTGATAGAGGAGGGTGCTCCTGGATCCTTGGATAAAGTGGCATTGGAGGAGCTGATGGCCATGAGGAATTCTTATAGGCTGTTGGCCAACACCGATAAACTGGTCTTGGATGAAGATAATGGGTTCTCTATAGAATATCGCGTGGAGTCCATCCTAGGTGGAAGCTTGACCGTAGCAGTGCCGTTTGTCTATAAGATCGGAAAAGGGGATAGGGAGACTCTGTCGACCAATGAATTGAGGTTCACATTGCGTCCAGGTACTGAACAGAGAGAGCTGCTTTCTGTGACTGCAGACCCCTTTAGGGCTATTCGATCAGCTTATCCTGGAACTGCCTATTCGTTCCTGAGGTCCCTATTGAAGGAGGAGGTCATTCAACAGGAAATAGAGGTCTATTATCCATCCTTCAGAATATCGGCAACAGAGAAGCGCTTAGGGGCTGATGTCGTGGAAAACAGCGCCTTGAGAGGAGCGATGGCGACTCAATTGGCCAACATTGGGATTGCCGTGGAGGAATCCAGTCCATATGTCATACGTTTGTCAGCTATATCAAGAGACGGAGGCATGAGTCAAGGGTTTCATGTGGCCTACATGGAGGTCACCGTTGAGGCTATGGATATTCGGTCTGGACAGACAAAATTCAGTCAGGCCCTTCCGACTGCCAAGGGGGTCCATAAGACCATTGAACAGGCTCTGGTGAAGTCTCAGGACAAAGCCAAGGAATTCATAGATAGAAAC
>JAQCAN010000295.1 GCA_027621335.1 Bacteroidota bacterium | reverse complement strand
CTATAGTGATATGTCCTGTGGAGGGGTTCGGATAGATGTTGGCCTTCAAGACGTTCATACTCTTTCCGGCTCCACCTTGCACCAATGAACCAGGAGGGAAGGGCACGGTAAAGAGGCTCCCGGGGCTGAGGCCACTCCATGCTGAAAAGTCGCCACTGATCGCGCAACGGCAACGGGCTTCATACCCATAGGTGCTGCCGGTGACGAAGTTGATGTTCGGATTGTTATAGAGTTTGATGCCGAAATTCACACTGCTTCCATTGGTCTGATCGATGATACGCGTGTTCACTAGGTTTTGGAATTCTGGATGTTCAGAGCTAATGGTGGCCGCTGAGATCCTGCCTCCTCGGACTTCACATTCACTTGTGCTTTCGGGGTTGTTCCAGTTGGCCCTGACAAGAGGATTGTTGGTTCCGAATCCGAGCTCTACGATTGCCAATTGATTAGGAGACTGACATAAAGGAACAGTTTCTATGTCCTCCGTGATTTCCATGATCTGGTCTATGGCCGGTGCTATGATCACCTGATGGATGCCAGAGGGCCAGTCCACCGTGATGGAATCGATCGCTGTATTTGAGCCTAGACCAAAGTGCAGCCTGCTATCATTCTGGGAGAACTTCTGTAGTCCACCATCCTGATACCGAGCTTGGACCTTACCCTCTGTATAGACCTTCACACGGCTGTGCAGCCCCATCGGATTGCTGAGAAGTCCTTTCAAGCTGAGTTTGATCCAATGGTTGCCATTGCCTCTATTCCTATAGAGATTTGGTCGAGCCTGATCTAGGAAGAACACATCCCGACCATTACAGACATATAGATCCAAGAATCCGTCATTGTCATAATCCACCAATGTGGCACTCTCGGCAATACCATCACCATCCCACACTGCTCCCCAAGCATCCTCATGACGTGTGAAATTGCCCTGTCCGTCATTCTCCATGAGGATGTTCCGAGTATTCTTGGCAAAGCCTGAATTGACGACATAGAGATCTACATCCATGTCATTGTCGAGATCACCACTTAGCACTGCAAGTCCATTCTCATTGCTGAAGGAGATGCTTTGATCCATAGCGGTGAAGGTTCCATCACCATTGTTGAAGTAGAGCAGGTCTTTGCTTTCAGGTAATTCCACAAAATTCTGGGTAGCCAGATTCTGTATCGGAGCAGTGGATCTGACTTCTATCCCGAACTTCTCCTTGACCTCGCTCGCATGGGTGATCTGGAGAGTCCATGTGCCGTTCAAGGAATCATGGCCAAGGTAGATGTGCTCGAATGCAGTGAACGGGTCGATGGGCTGGAGACCCTGAGAACTTGGAGATGTGGGAGAGAAGTCCAAGGTGAGCTTATCGGTATAATAGGCCAAAGAATCTGAACCTAGCTGAAGGACGAATTGGTTGTAGAAAGGAGAGAATTCCACTAGTAGGTCACCACTGGTCTGGAATGAGATCTCCATGGGTCCGGTAGAGGCCGCATACTCGAACATCGCTCTGATCAAGGTGTCATTCACCTGAACAGCTTCAGGAAGTACAATTCCCCTTGTCAAGAAAGCATCGGGAAGAAGGTCTCCATTGAAATCCTGCAGCACGAAACTCTGTGTCCTGGGTCCGCTCAAACTTGTTTTTAATACAAAGACCCCATTCTCTATCGAATAGATTTTAGGGGTGTTTTCCATCAGGACATAATTCTGTTCACCAGAAAAGCCCATGTCCATCAATGAGGTGAAAATACTTCGTTCAACCGGGAACAGGAAGGATTGACCTGCGTTCGTGAAGCCATTGCCTGCTTGGTTCAGGAACAAGGTGCTTGAGTTGGATCCATTTGAGAGACAGGAAAGAATGATGTCGGTATAACCATCATCATTCACATCACAAGGTGTGGCTGTTCTCCCTCTGCTATCCGAATAACTCAAACCTCTTTCATTCGCGCTATCCGAATACGTGGGGCCTGTCAAATCCTCTATTAGGACATTTCCTGAATTGCCTCCAGTCACTGCATAGAAATCTAGGTTGCCATCATTGTCATGGTCGAAGAAACTTCCTCCATGCCAATCGTTCTGAATGAAGGCGCCACCGAGCTCTTGACTTGTAAATGTGCCGTTCTGGTTGTAGAAGAATCTAGGTATGTCATTGGTCAGGTAGCTCTCTCCCGCATTGCTATGACAGGACATATAAAGGTCCATGAACCCATTGCCATCCATGTCGGCCCATGAAGAGCCAAAGGTCTTTCCAGCATAGTCGATGCCTGATTCAAGGGCCACATCGGTAAATACATTCAAAGTCAGTGCGAATTGGCAAGTAGTCAGGTTACCTGACTGGTCTTCTATACTTATCGTGACCACTTGATTGCCGAACACCGTATCTCCTGCAAGTGGGCTTTGTGTGATGATCAGATCACCGAGGAACGTACAATTATCCGAAGCTGTGACCTCAGAGGTATAATCAAGCATGGTGAATCCATCGCTTGAATTTGCAGCGATATTCCTGTCGGTCGGGCAAACGGTGATGACAGGAGCCTCATCATCGGTGACGGTGACATTCTGGGTGCAGGTGGCAGAGTTCCCGGCCAGA
>JAQCAN010000033.1 GCA_027621335.1 Bacteroidota bacterium | reverse complement strand
GAAGCCGCAGAGAATGTAAGTCGCCATGATGATAGACCGTTGCTCAGCGAAAAGACCGTTGCTCTTCATGTCTCCAAGCGTGACATACGCATAGAACTCATTCAAAATGGTCTTCTCACCCAGCAATTGTCCCACAAGCACCATATCCTCTCGACAGACACCTATGATCCACGCGACTGGGGCAAAGAGGTGCCCTAGTATGAACTGGAGGCTCAGGCCATCATAACCGGTATTCTCCATGATGATGGCGTTGAGGCCCGTAAGGCCACCGATATAACCGATGACATAATTGGCCATGTAGATGAGTGCAGTGAAGACCAAGAGCATAGCGCCCACATTGATGGCCAGTTTCAGCCCATCCGTGGTGCCATTGGTGAGGGCTTCAAGTGCATTACTTCCAATGCGCTCCTTGCTGATGACCATGCTGTCATCAAAAGTCTCTTTTTCAGGGACCAACATCTTAGCGGCCAGGATAGCCGCGGGTGCTGACATGAAGGAAGCCGTCAAGAGGTGCTTGGCAAAGAGCACTTGCTGAGCAGGGTCGCCCCCACCTAAGAAGCTGATGTAAGACGCCAAGACGCCACCTGCAATGGTCGCCATTCCACCAGTCATGAGGCACATCATCTCAGAACGGGTCATGGCAGGGAGATACGGACGGATGAGCAAAGGAGCTTCGGTCTGCCCAAGGAAGATGTTACCTGCAGCGGCCAGACTCTCTGCCCCGGAGAGCTTCAAACTCTTCTTCATCACCCAACCGAAGCCATGGACGAATTTCTGAAGGATACCAAGATAATAGGCCAAGCTGGAGATGGCAGCAAAGAAGACGATGGTGGGGAGGATGGTAAAGGCGAAGTTCATCATTCCACTGGCCATCTTTCCTTGCTCTAAAAAGCTCCCGAATAAGAATTCTGTGCCATAGGAAGTGAAGGAGATGAGCTTGACAAAGACTGAACTGAAGAAGTCGAACATGGTCGCGACAAAAGGCACCTTCAGGATCAAAAGGGCCAATACCACTTGGAGTACGATGGCCTTCCAGATGAGAGGCCAAGAAATAGACTTTCTATTCGATGAGAACACCCAACCGATGCCTACCAATCCGGCCAGACCGATAAGACCTCTTCCGAAGTGTGTGGCAATCTGAGCAGCGGATTCACCGTCTTGGGCTTGCGCAGAACAACAAAGGACCAATAAAGCGGTAAGTAGGCATGCTCGTTTCATGGACGGAATTGAGCGTCAAGTATAAGAAAAGGAAACGCCCTAGTTGTTCTTGGAGCGGCTGTTTATCTCATCCCTGAGGCGAGAGGCCCGCTCATAGTCCTCATTATCGAGGGCATCCTGGAGTTCTGAATTCAAATCGTCCATACTCTTGTGGGTATCCTTGACGGAGGACTCCTGTAGATGATCCAGCTCTGCTGCGGAATCCTGCGGGCTATCGATGGCCAAGTCATCATCCAAGATGATACCAGCTGAGCTGAGGATGAATTCGTAAGTGTATATGGGACAGTTGTAGCGAACCGCCAAGGCCACTGCATCTGAAGTCCGGGCATCTATCTCACGTTCGACCCCATTCTTATCCTCACAGATGAGTTGTGCGAAGAAGACCCCCTCCATAAGGTTATAGATGATGATCTCTTTGATGAGGATGTCATAGGCTTCCGTCAGGCTCTTAAAGAGGTCATGCGTCAATGGACGGCTGGGCGTCATCTTCTCCATCTCTATGGCGATGGCCTGCGCTTCAAAACCACCGATGATGATGGGTAATCTACGCTTTCCACTTATCTCTTTGAGAATCAATGCATAAGCACCAGTTTGTGTCTGGCTATAGGAAAGCCCGATGATCTCCAATCCTTTTTTTTCCATGCGCGAATCGAGGTAGGATAGGCTTCCGACCTCTCCGTTTTGCTAAGGTACTAAATTCAACCTTTGAACGATTTCAAAGCTTCAATGAGCTTGGGGACCACCACGAAAGCGTCTCCCACCACCCCGTAATCGGCAGCTTTGAAGAACGGAGCATCAGGGTCATTATTGATGACCACGATAACCTTGGAACCGTTCACTCCAGCGAGGTGCTGGATGGCTCCCGAAATCCCGATAGCGAAGTAAAGGTTGGGTCTTATGGCCACTCCGGTCTGACCCACGTGTTCATGGTGAGGCCGCCAGCCAATATCAGCTACAGGACGGGAACAGGCGGTAGCTGCCCCTAATTCGTTTGCCAAGTCCTCGATCATCCCCCAGTTCTCAGGACCTTTCAACCCTCGTCCTGCAGAGACCACCCGCTCTGCATCGGGAAGGGCGATGGAGCCTGAATATTTCTTGATCTCTTTCACGGTGACCTTCTTAGTGCCGAATTCGCCACTCAACTCCTGCACCGCAGCCGTTCCTCCTATTTCCTCTGGCGGAATGCTATTCGCCATCAAAGAGAGGACTTTCGTTTCGGTCAGGATACGCTCAGTGGCAAAGGCCTTACCTGAGAACACAGGCTTGGTCACACTGAAGCCACCATCCGTATTCGGAAGGGCGTTGACCCCGGTGACCAATCCAGCTTTCAACCGGACGCTCAAGCGCGGAGCGACTGCCTTTCCGACCAAGTCGTGGCTGCATACGATCACCGAGGCACCACAGGCGTCTGCTGCGGTGGAGATGACTTTGCTGAGTTGACCGTTATCAGGCTGATCCAGGCCGCTCGCTCTATGAATGGCTTTGACACCATGGTTTCCTATTCGGGCCAATTCAGCATCGCTGACATTTCCATAGGTTACTGCGTGGCAATCCACTCCGAGCATCTTGGCCACTTTGGCGCCATAGGTGCTTACCTCCAAGGCTGATTTCGGAAAGATTCCTTCGTTAGGATTGACAAAAACTAAAACTGACATCTATTCTCTGGATTTCTTAGGTTCTTAAATGGCCTTGGCTTCTTCATGAAGCAATCTCACAAGCTCTTCCATGTGTTCTGGGTCCACCAGTTTCACACCGGCCTTGGATGGCGGAAGTGTGTACTTCGTGATGGTGGTCAACGGAGTGACATCTGCTGGGGCTTGAACGTTCAAAGGCTTGGTCCTTGCAGCCATGATGCCCCTCATGTTGGGGATTCGTTGTTCGGCCATTCCCTTGGCGGCACTGATGACGCAAGGCAATTGGACCTCCAGTACTTCTGAGCCTCCAGAGATATCAGTTTCCACTGTGGCTTTACCATCAGCTATGTCAAGCTTGGAACCTAAAGAAACGAAAGGAAGGTCCAGCATTTCAGCGAGCATTCCTCCGACTTGTGAGCCATTGTAATCGATGGTCTCCTTACCAAGAAGGATGAGATCGAAGCTTTTGTCCTTGGCGTAATCAGCGATCTGGAAAGCCGTGTAGTAGGCATCTTGAGCTTTGGCATCCACTCTTACCGCATCATCAGCTCCGATAGCGAGCGCCTTTCTTATGATGGGGTCATGGTCAGGGCCGCCTACTGTGATGGTGGTCACGCTACCACCTTGGGCCTCCTTGAGCTCCAGGGCTCTCACCAGAGCATACCACTCATCATAGGGATTCACGATGAACTGAACGTCTTTCTCATCCAGCTTCGTATCACCATCGGTGAAGGCGATTTTGGTGGTGGTGTCGGGCACTTTACTGATACAGACCAATAGTTTCATAGGGACATGTTTTTCGGGTCACAAAATTAAGATTCTTAGCAGGTTAATTGGCTGCTTCGCCAAGGAAATCCAAGGTTCGGTATATCTGAGGAATAATCTACATTGTTCTTTATCTCAAGTCGTCCGCTCAGACGGTCTACTGTCATGTTACTTACCTATCCAATAGCCAACCCCAGCGTTGAGAATCAAGGGTGAATAGTAGGGAAGTTCCCATTTTGATCGGTCGTATTGCCCACCGTGAAAATCATCGAAGGACCAACCTACATGGAATGATCCGACAAACCGGTTGGTATTGAACTTGACAAACAGACCTGTGTCAAATACCCATCCGTCAGGATCCCAATTTCCAACTTCAATCAAGTAATCATCTTGACTTCCTTGACCAGAGATCAGCTTGGAATAGCTGTATCGGTGGTATCTCACGCTATTCAAGCGTCCTACAAAGCCCAGTGTCCAGTTGGGATCCAAATCTATACCAAAACTCTGCTGGAAGAAAAAGGTTGAGAACCGTGCAGTGACCCTTTCGAATTCTGCGTCATTCCACCATAAAGGAAACGAATTCTCACGCCTTTTTTTCTTACTATCGATGAGAGCATTTCCAAAGCCGACCAAATATTCAATATGTAAATCTTGTAGAGCATAATAACCTCCAATAGCGAGGTCTGTTTTGACACCCAAGTTGCCAGCGTGCACTTGCCCCTGGACATAGATGTGTTCCACCGGAGAATAGTAGGTGATTACCTCCACATGATCTCCACCTAATATTGCTGTAGCCTCAAAATCGCCCTTCCCTTGTACATCAGCAACATATGGAAGGCTTTGGATATAGGATTTAGGGCTGTGGCATCCTATGAGGAATGCCGAAACAAATAGTATGGAGCAGTAGAATCTCAAGAGTACCTTCAATGAGGCTCAAGGTAGATCTTAATCAATGAGTCTCAATGTCAAAGAATGGCGGAGAGCAAGTCAGGCAAATCGCTTCAAAGCCTCCTTGGTGAACTCACTGAGGACCAACTTTCCACTCATGGCAGCGCGTTCATCCAAAAGCTCATCCCAGTTCTCGCAGCCCGACCAGAACACTTCTTTCAACAAGCGCAGCGCTTCTGGATTGGAGGCGGCCAGTTTCTCGGCCACTGTCATGATGGCCTCATCCATCTTCTCTGCTGAGTCGAAGATCTCTGCATAGAGGCCTTTTTCCCTGGCCCAAGCCGCGGAATAGAATTCAGTGGCATTCAAGGTCATCTCACTGTAGGCACTCAAACCTACTTTCCTCTCAACAGCAGGACCGACCACAAAGGGACCGATTCCTACGGCCAATTCACTCAATTTAGCTGAGGCGAATGTCGTTGCGAAACAGTAGTCGACAGCAGAAGCGAGACCTACACCACCGCCAACAGCCTTCCCTTGCACCCTCCCAATGATGGGCTTGGGGCATTTGCGGCAGGCGTTGATGACGTTGGCAAAGCCAAGAAAGAAGTTCTTTCCCGTCTCGAAATCATTGATGGAGATGAGCTCATTGAAACTGGCGCCTGCACAGAAAGTGCGCTCGCCACCACTTCGAAGGATGATGACCTTGACGCTCCCGTCTTTCCCTGCTTCGGTGATGGTAAGAGCCAGCTGGGCGAGAAGGTCGCTCGGAAGGGAGTTATGCGAAGGGTGGAAGAATTCGATTTCTCTTATTCCTGAGGGGAGGTCGTTCGATTTTACGTATGGCAATTCACTCATGCTTCGCTCAATTCAAGATGTGTAAGTCAAAGTTCAAGGGTTTCATATTAAGCAATCTCAAATATTGAATTTGGAATCTTGAATCTCCGGTAGGAGTCCAAACTGCGTGAAGTGATGTGTGTAATGCTTCCTCGCTACCAAGTCCCATTCGTAGCGGTTCAAACGTCCAAATACGCTGTGGATGGAAGAATAGTCAGGATGCTCTTTCAGAAAGGACACATAGGCGTCATGCTTGGCCAATAAGACCTTTTTTGCGGACTCCAAATCTGGATAACGCAGCGTTCCATCCCATTTGCCATAAGGCGCCACCGTTCCCTCAGGAAATGGCTTGTGGTTATAGACAGATTCCGTGTAAGCTTCAAGATACTTCTCAGGAGTGATGATTTTCCTGTCCTCATCGCCCATGGCATAGTCATAGGCATCCTCCAGATGCTCGACCAGAGCTTGCGGTGTAAGTAGACCCCACTTTGGCTTTGTGTTCTCTGAGAGTTTGGAGAGCCCTGCATAGACGTTCTCCTTGGTCAACTCCATGAATGGACTTTTCTTCTGTACCATGGTCAAAATGGTGGCAATGGCAACCAATTCATCTTCAGTATCGAAGACCTCAACAAACCACTTGACTATCCCAGAAGGATGTTCTCTTCCTTTCGCATCGCGTTCGCGTTTCTCCTTACAGGTCAGGCGAACATAGACCGTGTCGTTGTGGTAGATCGGGCGTGTGAATCGACAATCCTCTAGTCCATAGTTCGCTGCTACAGGTCCTTTGTTCGGATAAACGAAGAGCCCCGCTGCTGCAGCGAGTATGAAATATCCATGAGCGGTGCGTTTCTCAAAGATGCTGCCATCCAAGCTGGTGATGTCCGTATGGGCATAGAAATGGTCCCAGGTGAGGTTTGCAAAATTGATGATATCCGTGTCGGTCACGGTGCGTCTGTGAGTCTGTATGCTCATACCAGGCTGGATGTCCTCGAAATGATAGGTGAAGGGATGGTTCTCGGCTTCTTTGTACTTCGCCCTGGCCTGGTAGACCCCGGTGATTTCGGTCAAGGTGGTCGGTGAACCTTGGATGGCGCAACGTTGCATGTAGTGCATGACACCTCGCATACCCCCCATTTCCTCTCCACCTCCTGCACGTCCGGGACCGCCATGGGTGAGGCTGGGTAAGGGAGAGCCGTGTCCCGTGCTCTGCACTGCACTGTCTCGATTCAAGATGAGGATGCGCCCATGGAGGCTAGCGGCATTGATCGTGAATTCACGGGCGATCCGATCGTCAGCCGTGGTGATGGAACAGACCAGTGAGCCCTTGCCCATCTTGGCCAGATCCACCGCATCATGAATATCCGTGTAAGGCATCAAGGTGCTGACAGGGCCGAAGGCTTCCACTTCATGCACCAAGGTGTTCTTGTGTGGATGCTTTTCGAGCATGAGGATAGGAGAAAGGAAGGCGCCTTTTTCCGAATCAGCCCCTATCAGGTCCACTTTCTGTGGGTCTCCAAAGATGATCTCGCCTGTAGCAGTTATCTGAGCCACTCGCTCACGCACCTCAGTCACTTGATCCTTGCTGGCCAGAGCTCCCATGCGGACCTTATCGTTCATAGGGTCTCCTATGGTGACTTGACCTAGGGCCTTTCCAAGGGCGATCTGGACATCTTCCACTAAATTCTCGGGAACGAAGATCCTTCGGATAGCGGTGCACTTCTGACCGCATTTGACGGTCATTTCTTTACGGACCTCCTTGATGAAGAGGTCAAATTCAGGAGTACCCGGAACCGCATCTTCTCCTAGAACGGTGCAATTGAGGGAATCAGCCTCCATATTGAAGGGCACAGACTCTTCAATCAAGCGAGGATTGGATTTGAGCATTTTCCCAGTGGTCGCTGAACCAGTGAAGGTCACGACATCCTGAGATTCTACCGAATCGAGAATACCTCTTGCTGATCCGCAGATGAGCTGAAGAGCGCCTTCAGGTAGGATCTTGCTGGCAATGATCTCACGAACGACCGCCTCTGTCAAATAGCTTGTAGCGGTAGCGGGCTTGACCACAGCGGGCACACCCGCCATCCAGTTCACCGCACATTTCTCCAACATGCCCCAGACCGGGAAGTTGTAGGCATTGATATGGATGGCCACACCTTCTTTAGGCACCATGATATGATGTCCCATGAAGGCCCCACCGCGTGAGAGGTCGATGGGGTCACCGTCCACATGGAAGGTCTGGTTCGGGAAGTTCCTTCGTAGGGAGGCATTGGCAAAAAGATTCCCGAATCCCCCTTCGATATCGATCCAAGAGTCCACCTTGGTGGCACCGGTCTGATAGCTGATGGGATAGAATTGGTCTTTTCGTTTCGTGAGGTATAGGGCGAGCTTCTTGAGCATGTTCCCTCGCTCCCAAAAGGTCATCTTGCGCAGGGCTGGACCTCCTGTGGCACGTCCATATGCAAGCATCTCAGCAAAGTCGAGGCCTTTGGTAGTGGCTGTTGCTACGATGTCTCCGTTGACTGCATTGAAGAGTGGACTTCCTTCTCCGTCACCCGGGGTCCATCTACCTTGTACGTAGTTTTCTAGTTTCATTTTTCAATCAAAATGTGAATTGAAATGAAAATCAAAATGACTCATTTCGTTTCGAGTTTTTTTTGCGCATTCAAAATCATTCGAGCACTGATGGCCATTAATTCAGTGACCTCATTCAACAAGATCTTGATTTCATCCGACTCATCACCATGATTTAATATCCTCAAATTCACTCGACATTCTCTGAGTTCCTTGTGAACAATTCCCATTTTGAATATGAAGTCCTTGATAGTCAATGTGCCTTGAGCTTCTCCGAAATTTAGAGCAGACGCGCCTGATGACCTTAGTAGTTGGTGGCCGTAGAACTTATTGATATCTGACTTGTCTAATCTCTTATACCATAGTTTTATTTCACCGGCAAGACGAACCAATCGGCATTCATAGTTGTAGATATTCTCATTGAAATCACTGACGTGCAACTGGGTAATATCTATCGCCCAATTCTCATAGTGCTTATCCTTTTTCATTTTGATTCAAATTCTCATTTAGATTTTGATTCAAAAGAATGTCTTGTTGGTTAATGCCATCGTCCTTAACAAGCTACAGCACCTATACCTCGGGTCATGATAGTGATCATAAAGGTCGTCCAATCTTTTCACGACTTCCGATACACCGATCTCATCGGCCCAAGCTAGCAGTCCTTTAGGATAATTCACTCCCTTGGTCATAGCCAGATCCACATCGTCTCGGGAGGCGATGCCATATAGAACGGCATCTGCAGCTTCATCAATGAGCAGAGCGATGATCCTATCTGCGATTCGACTTCCCAATGCAGCATCTTTGATAGGTTCGGAGGCTAAGGCTCCTTCGGTATAATCGTAATAGCCTTTGCCTGTTTTTCTACCCAGGTAACCCGCTTCGCTCAGACGTTTCTGAGTAAAGGCAGGCTTGTACCTAGGGTCGAAATAGAAGGCTTCGAATACCGATTCAGTGACGGCATAGTTCACATCGTTACCAATGAAATCCATCAGCTCGAAAGGACCCATGCGGAAGCCTCCGATTTCTTTCATCGCCCAGTCGATGGTGGCATAATCCGCGATGCCTTCCTCTGCAATGCGCAGGGCTTCCGAATAGAAAGGCCGAGCGACCTTATTCACAATGAATCCAGGGGTGTCCTTGGCGATGACCGTGAGTTTGTCCCATGAGTCAATGATCGACTTGGTCTTGTCCGTTGTGGACTTTGAGGTCTGCACGGCCGGGATGATCTCCACCAATTTCATTAATGGAACCGGATTGAAGAAGTGAATGCCTATGAAGCGCTCAGGTTTTTCACAAGCAGAAGCGAGAGAAGTGATACTGAGAGAAGAGGTATTGGACGCTATGATGCAGGAATCCGACACGATTTCGCTCAGGCGCTCAAAAACATGACGCTTGACTTCAAGGTCCTCGATGATTGCCTCGATGACCAGATCACATTTCTCAAGCTCTATCAAGGAAGAGTCGTAGTGGATGCGTGAAAGGATCGCTTTCTTTTCTTCCTCTGCCAATCGTCCTTTTTCGACCAAACGAGATAGTATGTTCTCTAGGCTGTGCTGACTTTTATTGAGTGCCTCATGCCTTGTATCAAAGACTTTGACTTGACATCCATACGTTGCGGCCACCTGAGCGATTCCAGAGCCCATGGTGCCTGAGCCGATCACACCGATGGTGCGAATTCCTGATTCAATATTCAAAATTCAAATGTGTTAGATAAACAAAAGTACGTGCACCTTGGTTTTTCATGAAGTGTGATTGGCGAAGCTTGAATAGCGAAGCGATTGAATGTTGAATCATTTGAGGCATTTGAAATAATCAAAAGGCTCTAAGCAGTCTTTACACTTGAAATGAGCCTTACAAGCGGTGCTTCCAAAGGCGCTGACCAAGTGGGTGTTCGTAGACCCACATCTCGGGCATTTGACTTTATGAGCCTCTCCCATGAGTGCTTCTTTGTCCGCTGTGGCTTCCAGGGGTGAAGCGATGCCATATTCTTCCAGCTTTCGCTTTCCGGCCTCGCTCATGTCATCCGTGGTCCAAGCAGGGGCGAGGACCAACTCAATATCGGTGGTGAATCCATGCTCAGAAAAGGCGGTCTTGAGGTCATCAGCGATGGTGTCCATGGCAGGACATCCGGAATAGGTCGGGGAGATGTGGATGGTCAGGTGAGTTCCGTTCTGTTCCACTTTGCGCATGATACCCATGTCCATGACTGTGAGCACAGGGACCTCTGGATCATGGACCGTCTCTAGGATGGCCAGGATCTCAGGGGCAATGTCCGCTGGCTGGGGAATCACCATTGCATGTCAGGATAGGCGCGTTGCATGTATTGGATCTGAGCCAGAATGAAGCCCATGTGCTCCGTGTGGAAGCCTTGTTTGCCTTTGGCTATGGCTGGTGGGTCATCAGATGGTGAGACGTTCGAAGATCTGAAGATGTCCTCTGTGGTCTTCTTCCATTCTTCTAGAATCTTCCCGAGGTCTGCACCTATTCCTTTTTCCTTCATCTCTTTCTCCACTTCACTTTCCTTGAATAGCTCATAGGAATACCTATAGAGGTGGTCGAGCGCAGATTGCAACCTTTTATGACTCTCTTCAGTGCCATCGCCCAGTCGCTTCATCCATTCACTTGAGAAACGGAGGTGATAGGCAGCTTCTTTCTCCCCTTTGGCTCCGATAGCGGCCAGAGTCTCATCCTTGCTTTTCATCAAAGCCTTCATAAGCGGAAGGTGGTAGGCATCCCAGAGGAATTGGCGGCAGATGACATGAGCGAAGTCAGTGTTCGGCTGCTCTACCAAGTGCACATTCAGGTAGTCCTTCTCATAGCGCAAAAAGGCGACACTGTCTTCCGTTCCTTCGCCAGCGATCTTAGCCGCATATTGGAAGTAGGAACGGACCTGTCCGAAGAGATCCAAGGAGTGGTTGGTCAAGGCGATATCTGTTTCCAGATTAGGCCCGTGACCGCAGAGTTCGCTCAAGCGGTGGCCAAGGATCAAGGAGTTGTCTCCTAAAAGGAGGAGGTAGCGGTAGAGGGAGTTATTCAACATTCAAGATTCAACATTCAAGGTTCAACATTCAAGGTTCAAGATTTCAAGTTCAAGGTTGCTTTTTAAGTTCTTCGAGTCTCAATTGACAATCTTGAATAGCGGAGCGATTGAATCTTGAATCCTATATATGTTTCAATTCATCAGGAAGGACATAGAAGGTTGGATGGCGATACACCTTGTCAGCAGCAGGCTCGAAGAGCTCTCCAGCCTCCTCCGGATTGGTGGCATGGATGTGCTTGGACTCCACCACCCATATGCTCACCCCTTCTTGTCTGCGGGTATAGACATCTCGGGCATTCTCCAAAGCCATCTCGGCATCAGAGGCGTGCAAGCTTCCTGCGTGTCTATGCTCAAGTCCATTCTTACTTCGAATGAACACTTCCCAGATGGGCCATTGTTTCTTATCACTCATCAGGCTACTTTTTGTTCCGTTCTAGAATCTTTCTTCTCTGCGTGAGTTACTGCCGCATCACGCACCCACTCTCCCTCTTCCCAAGCTTTGACTCTGGCATCTATACGTTCTTTATTGCATGGACCATGTCCTTTGACCACCTGCCAGAACTCGTCCCAATCGATGTCCCCAAAATCGTAATGACCCCGTTCCTCGTTCCATTTCAAGGCTGGATCTGGAACCGTAAGGCCTAAGAACTCGGCCTGTGGAACGGTCTGGTCCACAAACTGTTGCCTGAGCTCGTCATTGGTCTTTCGCTTGATCTTCCATTTCACAGACTGTTCTGTGTTTGGGGACTCATCATCCTTGGGGCCGAACATCATCAAGCTTGGCCACCAAAACCGATTAAGCGCATCTTGGGCAAGTTCCTTTTGAAGGGCCGTTCCCTTGCATAAGGTCAACATGATCTCATAGCCCTGGCGTTGATGGAAGCTCTCTTCCTTGCAGATACGCACCATGGCACGGGCATAGGGACCGTAGGAAGTTCTCGTGAGCATGACCTGGTTCATGATGGCTGCACCATCCACAAGCCAGCCTATGGCTCCCATGTCAGCCCATGTGAGGGCGGGGTAGTTGAAGATGCTGGAATACTTGGCCTTGCCGCTGTGCAACTGTTCAGTAAGTTCATCACGCGTAATCCCCAAGGTTTCAGCCGCGCTGTAGAGATAGAGTCCGTGACCCGCTTCGTCCTGCACTTTGGCCAATAAGGCCACCTTTCGCCTCAAGCTCGGGGCACGTGTGATCCAATTCCCTTCCGGCAGCATACCGACAATTTCACTATGCGCATGCTGTGAGATCTGGCGGATGTGGGTCTTGCGATATTTTTCAGGCATCCAGTCCTTCGCCTCGATGGACTCGTCCCTGTCGATACGGGCTTGGAATTGTTCTTCCAGGTTTATTTCTTTCTGTGTCATAATCTTCAGCCTTAATGATCATCGATCGAAGTCTACAATAACTCGTTTACTTTTCGGTATAGCTTGACAAGTCAGGATGAATCCTTGGTCCACCTCCTCTTGCTCCAAAGCATAGTTCACTTTCATATCCACCTCACCTTCCATCAATTTCGCCCGGCAGGTGCAACAAACTCCTCCTTTGCATGCGAAAGGTACATCAGCTCCAGCTTGCAGGGCTGCGTCAAGGATGTTGTTCGAGCCTTGCGCGATGTCGAAGTTGAACGTCTTACCTCCCTCCAATATCGTCACTTTGGAGACAAGTCCTGCCAGTTCTGTGCTGTAATCATGCTTTTCGGCATACTTGTCACCAGAAGTGTTGAAAAGCTCGAAATGGATTTTCTTAGGGTCCATTCCCTTGTTCTCAAGGAATTCCTTTACCATGAAGATCATCTCCTCAGGACCGCAGGTGAAGACATGGTCCACGTCTTCCACATTCAAGACCTTGGTAAAGATGCTCTCAAGTTTCGCATCGTCCAATCGACCATCTAGGAGAGGAATGTTGCGGGATTCACGTGTCAAAAGGTGATAGACCTCGAATCGCTCCATGAATAGATTCTTCAAAGCTTCTATCTCCTCGCGCAGAATGATGCTTCCGACCGTTTGATTGATGTAGAACAAGGTGAAGGTGGAATTCGGTTCTGCGGTCAGGTGGGTCTTGATGATGGAATGGATGGGGGTGATGCCACTGCCAGCTGCAAAGGCGACATAATTCCGCGAAAGCGAAGGGTCCACTTCCACATAGAAACGGCCATTGGGCTCCATGACTTGCAATGTGTCACCAGCTTTAAGCACGTCATTGGCAAACGATGAGAATTTGCCGCCTAGAACTTTCTTGATGCCCACTTGCCAAATTCCATCGTTTGGGCATGAACAGAGTGAATATGATCGGACTACCTCCTCCCCATCTATACTCGCTTTTAGAGTAAGGTATTGTCCTTGTTTGAAGGCAAAATCCCCACTGAGGCCATTACTTATGTCCAGCGTCACAATAGAACAATCAGGGGTGGTCTTTTCAACGGCCTTGACCTTGACTTCGTGATAGTGGTTGGACATATAAATAATGTTCGTTTGCGCAAAGCTAACGATTGTTAGCTAAATTACATAGCTTGGTTACGTCAAGCTCTCATTCGTTCCTAGTCGGAATAAGGAGTTTCACCATCTGCTGCTCCAGATCGATTTTATTGACATTCGGATTCTTGCTGTACCAAGAATACAGCCAGCGAAGGGTAGATAGGATGGAGAACATGGCTAGGTCGGCATTGACCTCCTTCAAGTGACCCTCTTTGATGCACGCCATAAGAATGCCCTTGAAATCCTTTTCATAGTCATCTTTGAGTGCATTGAAATCCAAGGCGGCACCCCCTTCAAGATGCACCCATTCATTCGTCAACAGACTTACAGCATCCGTGTGGTCAATAGTGATGTCCACATGCAGTTTGATAAGTCGCTCTAGCTTTTCCAAGCTATTCAAAGGCGCTTCCTTCACTTCTTTCATTCCCAGAATGAACGATTGTGCGATGGACATCAAGAGTTCTTCTAAGAGCTGTCGCTTGCTGGAGATATGGTTATAGAGGCTTGGAGCTTCCATGTCCATCGCCTTTGCGATATCCCGCATGGAGGTGGCTTTGAACCCCCGCTTACGGAAAAGACGCGCGGCCACGGTCTTGATTTGCTCTTTTCTGCTCAATTTTTCCATCTGAAGAGCAAGGGTACGAACAAAGGTTAGTTAGAGACTAATATAGCTTGAAGCGATTTTAGCCGAATCCTTGAAAATCGCACCCTTCATCCGCTCTGATGGCCTTTTAGAGAAATCTAGTCCATCACGCGGTCCTTCCCCTATCTTCGCCTCATGGAGCAGATCATCTCTGTCAAGGACGTATTCAAACTCTATCGAGTGGGGACTCAAGAGGTCAAAGCCCTCAATGGATTGTCCTTGGATATCAATAAGAATGAATATGTAGCCCTTATGGGACCTTCGGGCTCAGGAAAATCCACCTTGATGAATGTCATCGGTGCATTGGACAGCCCTACGTCCGGCTCCTACTGGTTGAATGGCAAGG
>JAQCAN010000294.1 GCA_027621335.1 Bacteroidota bacterium | reverse complement strand
GAGGTCTGAACGAAGCCCCCTCGGTTCCTCACCATTTGATTGGCAGCCAATGAACCCCCTCCATTCCTGTGTAGGAACAGCTGTTCGTAGCGGTAATCCTCACTGGTCCCATCCAGATTCACCGAACCATCTTGACCACTCAAATCCAGGGCAGCACCAAAAGGAATAGGCTCATCACCTACCCACATCTTAGCTCCATAGACACGCCATGAGAAGCGGTCTTCTCTATCATTGAAGGCATGGGAAGCCGCCAAGGACACCTCCACTTTTCCATAGGTAGAATGTCCTTCAATCTCGCTATTCACCGCCCATTCTGTGAGTCCCTCAGTCCTTTGATGCGCATAGGAGAGTACATGGTATTCATCGACCAAGTCCAAAGAAAGATTCAATGCCAAGTCCGTGTAGTTGGCTGAAATGGTGTTCCAATTATTCTCGATACGGTTATAGCTGTAGGTGAAACGATGCTCTCCTTTTTTCAAACCTAAAGGCACATAGACGTAGCTAAGACTCGGGCGAAAGGCAGAATAGACAGCTTGGTTTCCTTGGATCTCATTTCCGACAAGATCAGTCCCATCGATGCCCGAACTGAAGCGCCTGTAAGTGACTGATACATCGAAGTGGGACGGTCCGTCATTCGGATAGAAGGACTTCACGACATCCCCCATTCCCACGAACTCCTCGCTACCCGTCCCGAAAAGCGGAAGCAAGCTGAACTCGAAGTCCTTGGCCAACAGTTCTCTGTTCGATAGATAAAGCCCTGGCATCCATTTGTCATTGCCATTGTATCCCAGCACCGGGCTTAGGTATAAGGTCGGTGACTCAGCTGGGTGGATGGCGCTGAGCAGCTTGACCTGAGGACGCTGCCAGGTCTTTAAGAGACCGTTGGTTCTTGCCTCATTATTCTTCCTTGCTACATCCAATGCATTATGGTCAGCATCAAGGACGACTCTGTCCACCTCAACAGTATTGACCTCCACACTTTCACCGGGCGTGAGGACCACACTCTCCTTCAGAGCCCCTTCTTTGAATAAGGTCAGTCTCGCAGGAACGGGATAGTCATGACGTTCTCTCAGAGTGATGCACTCAAAGCCATCCTTCTCGTCTATGTTTTCCACATGGAGACGATAATCCAATTTGGCATTTCCATTAGCTAGATACATTGAATACCAATCCAAGGATTGTCCGGAACTGGTCTCTAGGCTCTTCACAAGATCCTCAGGATAGGGATGTTTGAAGGACCAATTGCGGTAATAATCGTGCATGGCCGAATCGAAGGCCTCCTGACCAAGGACAGAGGACAGATGATTCATAATGTAGCCCCCTTTGGAGTAGACCATGACCCCATAATTGGTCTCAGTGAAGTCCGCACTTCCCACTTCCAATCCCTGATCAGAATGACGGCAGGCATTCATAAGGTAACCAGATTCATGGATGCCTCTTCCGAAGAGGCCTAGTCTCCCTAAAAGGCCTTCACCACCTTCGGGATACTTCTCTTCGAAATAACGGGTCTCGTAATAGGTATTGATGCCCTCGTCCATCCATGCATGGTCACGCTCATTGGAGGCAAGGATTCCATAGAACCAATTGTGACCGACTTCATGGACAATGACCTGCTCCAAGGCCATATCATTGGACGTCCCGTTGATGACAGTGATCATGGGATACTCCATTCCTCCGCCAGCGCTCAGCGTTCCATCTATTACCGTACATTGGGAATATGGATAAGCTCCTACCAATCGAGAATAGTGCTGAATACCCCCTTTCAGGTACTCCATGCTCTTCAGCCAAGCGGCTTTATGGGCATTGGTGAATAACACCCAACCATCAATGCTGTCCTTAGAATTGGGAATGGCTATGCGTTCATGGAGAACGTTGAACCGTTTATCAGCGAACCATGCGAAGTCATGCACGCGGTCCTGTGTATAGGTCAAGGTCTTGGTGGTCGCACTGCTCGGTGGAAAGGAGTTGTTATCCCGGATCATCTCAGAGCGGCTCTTTGTCAAGAGAAAAGCGTTCTCCTCCTCATTCTGAAGCTCCCCTGTGGCTCCAATGATATAATTGTCCGGAACAGTAATCTCAACTTTGAAGCTGCCGAACTCCGAGAAGAATTCACCTTGGTTCAGATAGGGCATCGGATGCCACCCTTTGTGGTCATAGACCGCTGGTTTAGGATACCACTGAGTGACTTGATAACTCTCTCCGACATGGCCCATCCTGGAAAAGTCCGAGCTTGGTATCTTGACCTGAAAAGGGGTTCTGATGAAGCAGGATTTCCCCGGCAGCAGAGGCTCCTTCAGCAGGAGTTTCCCATAATCCTTGACTCCATCAGGGAATTCGAAACTGGCTTCCTCCCCATCCACTGTCCATCGAAGTCCAGAAATAGATCCTCGCTCTTCTTCAGTAGAGAAATGAAGTTTGAAATTACCCGACTCATCCGACTGATCTACCAATGCTGTTCCATAATGGTCATAGGCATTAGGCCATAAGTGGAAATAAATGAAGTCAAGGGCATCTGGAGAGTTATTGGTGTATTCCAACTGCATGAGAGCATTGAGCCTGTGGTCCTTATCGTCCA
>JAQCAN010000032.1 GCA_027621335.1 Bacteroidota bacterium | reverse complement strand
AATCTGCAGTGCTGCGTTTGAAGGCCTTGCCCGAGTTTTTGAAGTCGCCCATGATGAGCCCGACCTTCATGTCCATAATTAGGCCATTGTTCTTGTAATAGGAACTCACAGAATCTATGCGCTCCTCGATCTGCCTCTTGCGGGTCATCATTTGTTCGAAGTCCCATTTCTGGAAGACCTCATCGGCTTGGGATAGCTTGGACTGCAGGGCTTCTGTTTGCTTCAGTTCTTCTTCAACACTGGAACAGGAAGCCAAGGCGATAAGGATGAATATGCTAGCTAATCGTTTCATGAGATGATATCAAAACCTGTATAAGGGACCAAGGCCGCAGGGATCCTGATGCCTTCAGGGGTCTGATTGTTTTCCAAAAGCGCAGCCAAGATCCTCGGAAGGGCCAAGGCAGACCCGTTCAAGGTATGCGCCAGATGATTCTTCTTATCCTCACCTTTATACCTCAGCTTGAGGCGGTTGGCCTGGAAAGTCTCGAAGTTGGAGATGGAGCTGGTCTCCAACCAACGCTCTTGAGCCGCTGAGTACACTTCCATGTCAAAGGTCAAAGCCGAGGTGAAGCCCATGTCCCCGCCACAGAGACGAAGGATGCGATACGGTAATTCCAATTTCCTCAATAGACCTTGCACATGGGCGACCATGCCTTGTAGGGTCGCATAGGATCGCTCTGGATGGTCTATGACCACGATCTCCACCTTGTCGAACTGATGAAGGCGGTTCAGTCCACGTACGTCCTTTCCATAGGAACCCGCTTCTCTTCTGAAGCATGGGGTATAGCCGAATCGCTTCACTGGAAGGTCTTCTTCGCTCAAGATAACATCGCGGAAGAGGTTGGTGATCGGCACCTCTGCCGTGGGAATCATGTAGAGGTCATCAACTTGCATGTGGTACATCTGACCTTCCTTGTCAGGAAGCTGACCTGTGCCGTATCCAGACGCTTCATTGACCATCAGGGGTGGCATGATCTCCACATACCCTGCTTTCTCAGCCTGATCCAAGAAGAAAGCGATCAATGCACGCTGGATCTTTGCTCCTTTACCTGTATACACTGGGAAGCCCGCTCCAGTGATCTTCACTCCCAGCTCGAAGTCTATAAGGCCATATTTAGAGGCCAATTCCCAGTGTGGAACGGCTTTATCATGAAGCTTCGGAATCTCTCCTTCCTCGAAGTAGACCTCATTATCCTCAGGCGTCTTACCTTCTGGTACGGAGGCATGAGGCGTATTTGGCAAGGTGTACAGCAGGTCACGAATGCCGTTCTCCACGCTGTTCATCTCCTCCTTCAGGGCCTGAATGCCTTCTTTGAGCTCCACTGGCCTGGCCTTCATGGCTTCAGCCTCTTCGCGCTTTCCTTGCTTGAAAAGTTCACCGATCTGCTTAGCGATGGTGTTGGATTCATTCAACAGGACATCGGACTCCGCTTGGATTTGTTTCCTACGGTCGTCCAAGGCTAGGATCTGATCCAAGGTGGCCTGAGGCTGCAGTCCTCGCTTTGAAAGGGCTGTGATGATGGCCTCTTTCTGTTCTCTGATTCGATTTACCTCCAGCATAGGTGATAGGGATAGGTGTTATGGATTGCTGTGAAATGAAAAGGACTCCTAGGCGACATGCACCTGGAGTCCTTTCGGTCTTTTATGGGGGTGAACATGCTCTCCGTTACAATCAATCCTGGGAAGGCTCCACTGATACGAAGGATGTATTGTCCCTTTTCTTACGGAAGACTACAGTGCCTTCGACCAAAGCGAAAATGGTATGGTCTTTACCGATACCCACATTCTCACCTGGGTGATGCTTGGTCCCACGCTGGCGGATGATGATGTTCCCTGGGATGACTTGCTCACCACCAAACTTCTTCACGCCAAGGCGTTTGCTATGCGATTCTCTTCCGTTCTTCGAACTACCGACTCCTTTTTTATGTGCCATTGTCTTGTGCTGTTATCGGTTAATGATCAATTCTCTTTGCCTCCATCGAGTTCATCCTGCCACTTCTTGAGCTCATCCCACTTGCCTTCGGCAGCTAGGGCGGCTTGAGCAGGCCACGTATCGGTGACATGGTTACCACGTACCTCGGCAATGGTCTCGGAGATCTTCTCTGGAGAAGCCTTGGCCAAGGCTGCAAAGGTATCGATACCTGCTGCGGCAAGGGTCTCAGCGATTTTGGGTCCTATGCCCTCGAGCTTTAGGGGCGGCTTTCTTCTCAGCGGACGGAGCAGCGGCTTCTGCCTTAGGGGCGGCCTTCTTTGCCGTGGTCGCAGCACTCTTGCCGGCTGTAGCGCCTGATGCGAGGATGCCATCTATGAGGATGGAGGTGATGTACTGACGGTGCCCGTTCTTCTTGCGGTAGCCTTTACGTCTTTTCTTCTTGAAAACGATCACGGTGTCACTTCTCAAGTGCTCCTTGATCTTAGCGGTCACTGCCGCTCCTTGGATAGCCGGGGCGCCAACGGTAACAGAACCATCGTTGTCAATAAGGAGGACATTGTCGAATTGGACTTTGTCTCCCTCCTTGCCTTCGAGGCGGTTCACGTACACCTGTTGGTCTTTCTGCACTTTGTACTGGTGCCCTGCTATGTCTACGATCGCATACATTGCTGATACAGGATTAATGATTAAACTTCTTTTAAAAGGGGCGCAAATCTAAGGAATTGTTCACAGCAATGGAAGGATTTTGTGGAAAATGTGGCTGATGGCGTCTGATTTCCTTCCTCCTCCGTCTCCTTTCCATCGCACCAGCTCTCTCACCGAGCCACCTCCTCCAGAGGAGGATAGTGAACGCGTCCCACCAATTAAGCCATCTCCCGATGGAGGGAGTACCTCCGCAACAGCGGAGGGGAGGGAGGAACTCGGGCCCGATGAATCAGCTCTGGTCACTTCCTCCTCCGTCTCCTTTCCTTCACACCAGCTCTCTCACGAAGCCACTTCCTCCAGAGGAGTACGAATACGAGCCTTTTGATTGTCAATCACCTTGCTATTGCCCAACAAGCATTGCCTAACAACCAACCCCCTTCAACACCCCTTTTATTAACTTCGCGCTCGTTTGCTGAAAACAGGCAGACCACCAATACAATTCCCATGTTCAGAACACACAGCTGCGGAGAGATACGTATGGATCATGTTGGCCAGGAAGTGACCTTGGCCGGTTGGCTTCAGAAATCCCGCGACCTGGGCGGGATGACCTTTATGGACCTCCGCGACCGCTATGGCCTCACCCAATTGGTCTTCAATATGGAAGTGGATGCCCCGCTCTGCGAGAAGGCCAGGAAACTTGGGCGTGAATTCGTGCTCCAAGTGAAAGGCACCGTGGCCGAGCGCTCCAATAAGAACCCTCAGATGGCCACGGGTGATGTGGAGGTGAACGTCACGTCCCTCAATGTGCTGAATGCCAGCAAGACCCCTCCTTTCACTATAGAGACCGAGACCGATGGCGGGGATGAGCTGCGCATGCAATACCGCTTCCTGGATCTGAGGCGCAAGCCCCTCATGGACAACCTCGCCTTGAGGAACCGCCTCTCCATAGAGACGCGCAAGTACATGGACAGCCTGAACTTCTTCGAGGTGGAGACGCCTTACCTCATCAAGTCCACGCCCGAGGGCGCAAGGGACTTCGTGGTGCCGAGCCGCATGAACGAAGGACAGTTCTATGCCCTGCCCCAATCGCCACAGACCTTCAAGCAGCTGCTCATGGTCTCAGGCTATGACCGCTACTACCAGATCGTGAAATGCTTCCGTGATGAGGATCTCCGTGCCGACCGCCAGCCGGAGTTCACTCAGATAGACTGCGAGATGTGCTTCGTGGAGCAGGAGGACATCCTGGATACCTTCGAAGGATTGATCACTCACCTGTTCAAAGTGGTGAAGGGCATCGACCTGCCTGCTTTTCCACGAATGACCTATGCAGAGGCCATGTCGCGCTATGGCTCTGATAAGCCGGATATCCGTTTCGGGATGGAGTTCAAGGACCTGAAAGCTGATACGGCTGGAAAGGACTTCAAGATCTTCGATGAGGCGGAAGCGGTAATTGGGATATGTGCACCTGGTGCAGCCGAGATGACCCGCAAGGATTTGGATGCTCTTACCGACTTTGTCAAGCGCCCGCAGATCGGTGCCAAGGGCATGGTCTATTGCAAGTGCAATGCCGATGGAAGCTTCAAATCCTCAGTGGATAAGTTCTATGACCAAGAGGCTCTGGCCGCTTGGGCCAAGACCTGCGAAGCCCAGCCGGGTGACCTCATTTTGGTCCTCTCAGGCGACTTGGACAGCACCCGCAAGCAGATGAATGAATTGCGCCTTCATGTGGGTGACCAATTGGGTCTACGCACGAAAGGCGAATACCGCCCTCTATGGGTCTTGGACTTCCCGCTCTTGGAGTGGGATGAGGATACCAAGCGCTTCCATGCCATGCACCACCCTTTCACCTCACCTAAAAAGGAGGACATCGAGAAGATGAAGACCGCACCGGGTGAGGTAAGGGCCAATGCCTACGACTTATGCATGAACGGTGTGGAGCTGGGTGGAGGATCCATACGTATCCATGACCGCCAGCTGCAGAGCGAGATGTTCGATCTGCTGGGATTCACCAAGGAAGAAGCTCAGGCCCAGTTCGGATTCCTGATGCAGGCCTTTGAGTATGGCGCCCCTCCGCACGGGGGAATCGCCTTTGGCTTCGATAGGCTGTGCGCTATGTTCGCAGGTGTGGATAGCATCCGTGATTTCATCGCTTTCCCTAAGAACAACTCTGGAAGGGATGTCATGTTGGATGCCCCGGCAACCTTGGATGACGCGCAGTTGAAAGAGCTTCACATCCGCCTGAGAGATTGATCGTCTAGGGGCGATCTTCTTCTCTAACTGCTTTCCAGAAAGCTGACCTGAAAATCTCTGTTGGCAATGTATCTTAGCCCCATGAAGGGATTCGCTGGTGTTTGAGACCTTGAAACATATCGGAGCGTACGGCATGCTGATGAAGCGTGTGTTAAGCAAACCTGAACGCTGGAAGATCTATAAGGTCCGCATCATCGATGAGATGGACAAGCTAGGTGTCAGTTCCTTAGGCCTTGTCATCCTGCTCTCCATCTTCATGGGAGCCGTCATCTGTCTCCAGACGGCTACCAACATCGACAGTCCATTGATCCCAATGACCTTGGTCGGTTATGCGACCCGAGAGTCCGTCATATTAGAATTGGCCCCTACCATGTTAAGCCTCATCTTGGCGGGAAAAGTAGGCTCCAGCATCGCCTCGGAGCTGGGGAGTATGCGAGTGACCGAACAGATCGATGCTTTGGATATCATGGGGGTGAATTCTGCCAGTTACCTCATTCTTCCTAAGCTCGTCTCCGCGCTGGTCTTCTTCCCTTTCCTCATCATCATCAGTATGGTGCTAGGAATTTTTGGAGGATATATCGTTTCAGTGGGAACCGGGATTCTGGAAACTCAGGACTACATAGATGGCATCCATCTGGACTTCAAATTGTACCATGTATTCTATGCCATGGTGAAGACTCTGTTCTTTGCCGCGATCATCACCACAGTCTCCGCCTATTATGGGTATACGGTCAAAGGAGGAAGCCTGGAAGTGGGCAAGAATAGCACCAAGGGCGTGGTGAGCAGCAGCATCCTCATCCTGGTCTTCAATTACCTCCTAACTCAAATCATGCTCATATGATCGAGTTGAAGGGCATCAATAAGTCCTTTGATGGGGTACAGATCATCAAAGATGTCTCAGCCTCGTTCGAGAAAGGAAAGGTCACACAGATCATTGGCAAGAGTGGTTCTGGAAAGTCTGTCCTGACCAAATGCGTGGTAGGTCTCCATGAACCGGATAGTGGGCAGATTATCTATGATGGGCAGAACTATTCAGACATGAGAGGCTCCGAGCGAACAGAAATCCGAAAGAGCATCGGGATGCTGTTCCAAGCCTCTGCTCTCTTTGACAGTTTGACCGTCCTTCAGAATGTCATGTTCCCCTTGACCATGTTCACCGATCAGTCCAAATCCGAGATGGAGGACCGTGCCAATGAATGCCTGCGCAAGGTGAATATAATTGACAAGGGTCACCTTTTCCCCGCGGAGACCAGCGGAGGAATGCAGAAGCGTATCGCTATAGCCAGGGCTATCGCGATGGAACCCAAGTACCTGTTTGCAGATGAACCGAATTCCGGATTGGATCCGCAGACAGCCATTGTCATAGACAACCTCATCCAAGAGATCACCTCTGAATACAACACCACGACCGTGGTGGTCACGCATGACATGAACTCGGTGATGGAGGTGGCGGACAAGATCATCTTCATCCATAATGGGCAGAAATGGTGGCAAGGCACAAAGGAGGAGCTCATCAGGACGGATAACACTGAATTACAGGACTTTGTATATGCCAGTAAGTTCATGAAGCGTCTTCGCGAATCTCTTTTGAGCGGCTCTTGATCGAATTCAGCATTGCAAGTACTTTGCTTTTTAGAGCGGCCTTCAGCTATTGAAAAGTTCGGGGTTCTTCATGATTTGCATATCTTCACAACCTCAAACTGTTGTTAAACACTTAACTTATTACCATGAAAAAATCCATACTCGCTTTGATCTTCGTAGGGGCGGCCACCTTCGCTTCCGCACAGATCATCATTTCTGAAGACTTTCAGGACCCTGAAAATTTCAATCCAGTAGCTGTGCCAGATGATGCTGAGCCAGAAGATTGGGTGAATGTAGACTCTGATGGGCTTACTGATGCGAATGCCAGACCTCAAGAATGGTTCATCACCGAGGATTTCAAGTACATCATCGAACCTTATGATTTGGACACCAACCTTACTTTGGGTTCAAGCTCATGGTTGGAAGGATTTCTTCCAGGTAACAGGAACTACATCATCCTTCCAGAAATAGAGGTGACTGGTGACTTGGTGCTTTCTTGGTCTTCATCTACACGTCAGGGTCCTAGATATGCCGATGGATATTCTGTCCTCGTATCTCCAGATGCGGATATTGCTGATGTGACCACTTCCTTCACCGATGTCCTATGGAGAGCCAGCCAGATGGTCTCCATCGATGCGGATGCTTCTTCTTTGGATTATGAGGATTTCACTTGGGATCCTGCCCCAGGAGATGGTCTGAATGGCACAGGGTACTTACATGGAGAGAACTTCACCAATTTGGATTACCTCATCTTGGATGAGATTTACATCGGAAAGTTGGAGCCTCACATGTTGAGCCTTTCTGATTACATCGGAGGGGACATCCGTATCGCTTTCCTTCATGATGCGGATGATGACAATTTGATCGCTATCGATGATATCGTAGTGGAGTTCGCAACGAGCATCACCGAGTATAGCTTCGATCAGCTGATGGACTTCTATCCTAACCCGGCTACTGATGAGTTGAACCTAAGGTTCACCAACTTGGTTAAGGATCAAGCTGTTGTCAACATTTACAATGCTACTGGTATCCTGGTCAAGAGCATGCAGTTTGCTGGAAATGAGCTTCAGGCCATCCAGAACTTGAACATCTCTGACCTTGCTTCAGGCTTCTACAGCATCCAGATCAATTTGGATAATGTGACCAATGTTGGAAGCAATTTCATCAAGCACTAAGCTATTTTAAGAGCAAAGCTCTTACAATGAAAAAACCCCGCTGAAGAAGCGGGGTTTTTTTTGTGGTTCAATGTTGCTTTACCTATGCCTCCACTTCCGACATAGAGTTCTGCTCTTGAGAGTAGCTTTCAATGGAAGGACAGGTACAGACCAGGTTCCTATCCCCATAGGCGCTGTCAATCCTTGCCACTGGTGGCCAATACTTCTGGGCTCTCACGTACTCTGCCGGATAGACTGCAGCCTCTCTAGAATAGCTGTGCTTCCATTCATAGACCAATTCATCCAAGGTATGGGGCGCCATGACCAAGGGGTTATCATCAGTGGACAGTTTACCTGACTCTATGGCTCTGATCTCCTCACGGATGGATTTCATGGCGATGATGAAACGATCCAATTCCTCCTTGGACTCACTCTCGGTAGGTTCCACCATCAAGGTGCCTGCTACAGGGAAGGATACCGTAGGGGCATGGAAACCATAATCCATCAATCGCTTGGCGATGTCCTCCACGCTCACCTTAGCACTGTTCTTGAAGGCTCTACAATCGAGGATCATCTCATGTGCCACGGTCCCATTCTCGCCTTTATAGAGAATCTCGTAGTCCTTCTCTAAGACCGCTCTCAGGTAATTCGCATTCAATATGGAAGCCTCCGTAGATTCTGTCAAACCTTTGGCTCCCAATAGGCGGATGTAGGCGTATGAGATCAGTAAGATGAGTGCACTTCCCCATGGCGCAGCGGAGATGGCTTCGATGGGTTTCTCTCCACCCGTTTCTATGACCGGATTGGAAGGCAAATAAGGCAAAAGGCGCTCCACCACTCCGATGGGGCCCATTCCAGGACCCCCTCCTCCATGTGGAATGGCGAAGGTCTTGTGGAGGTTCAAATGGCAGACATCCGCCCCAATAGCCCCCGGACTGGTCAAACCGACTTGGGCATTCATATTCGCTCCATCCATGTAGACTAATCCACCATGTTGGTGGATGATGGAGGTCACGTCCTTCACGGAGGACTCGAACACCCCATGGGTACTCGGGTAAGTGATCATCAGCCCAGCCAAGGTGCTGCTGTGTTTCTCTGCTTTGGCCTTGAGGTCCTCCACATCGATGTTCCCCCGCTCATCACAGTTCACCACTACGACTTGGAAACCGGCCATCACCGCGCTCGCAGGATTAGTGCCGTGGGCTGATGAGGGTATCAGAACGTCTTTACGTTCAGTATCTCCTTGATCCAAGTGATACGCTCGGATAACCATAAGGCCCGCATATTCACCTTGGGCCCCACTGTTCGGCTGCAAGGAGACCCCAGCAAAACCGGTGATGGTGGAAAGGTCTCTGGCCAGATCACGGAGAATCGCCCGGTACCCTTTGGTCTGTGACAATGGGGCAAAGGGGTGGATGTTCGCAAAACTAGGCCAAGTGATAGGTTCCAACTCCACGGCTGCATTCAATTTCATGGTACAGGACCCCAAGGGGATCATGCTATGCACAAGGCTCAAGTCTTTGTTCTCCAATTTCTTGATATAGCGCATCATGAGGGTCTCAGAATGCTTGCTGTTGAAGACCGGATGCTGCAGATAATCCACAGAGCGCATATCCAAAGCGGTCTCCTCCACATACTCGGGCTTGGCATCCCTCAAGAACCCTTCACCGAAGCACTTCAGCAAATCACTGATATCGCCCATGGTCACGGTCTCATCCAAGGAGATGCCTATACTTCCATCCTCGAAATAACGAAGGTTGATCTCGGCCGTCTCTGCTGCGATACGCACACGCTCTGGTGCCTGAAGGTCGTTCAAGTCCACACGGATGGTATCGAAGTACTGGTCATAGCGGATACCAAAGCCCATTTCTTTGAGCCCATCGGCCAATCTTACCGTATGCCAGTGGATGTCCTCAGCAATGTTCCTCAAGCCCTTTGGGCCATGATAGACGGCATACATACTGGCCATCACTGCTAAAAGTGCTTGGGCAGTACAGATGTTGGAGGTCGCCTTGTCCCTGCGTATGTGCTGCTCCCTCGTCTGGAGAGCCATGCGATAGGCCTGATTCCCTTTACGGTCCAACGAGACACCTATGATACGACCTGGGATGTGACGCTTGAATTCATCTTTGGTTGCGAAGAAGGCCGCGTGAGGACCACCATAGCCCATCGGAACTCCGAAGCGTTGACTATTGCCCACGACCACATCGGCTCCCCAGCTTCCTGGAGAAGGAAGGACCAAGAGGGCCATCAGATCCGAAGCCACTACCACCCTCACCTCATCAGCATGACAGCGAGCGGTGAAGTCCTTGTGCGCAATGATGCAGCCATCCCCTGCAGGATACTGGATGAACGCACCGAAGACCCCTGTGAGAGGCTCTTTGTGGATCTCCGAGCTGAGCTTCAATTCGATGCCTACTGCAGTGGCGCGAGTGCGAAGGACAGCAAGGGTCTGTGGGAAGATGTTCTCATCCACAAGGAAAGTCTCGGATCCAGCCTTCACCATGTCTCGGCTCCTGGAGGCATGGATCATGAACATGGCCTCCGCTGCTGCGGTGGCCTCATCCAGAAGTGAAGCATTGGCGATCTCTAAGCCTGTAAGGTCAGAGACTACGGTCTGGAAATTCAAGAGTGCTTCCAATCGGCCTTGGGAGATCTCAGCTTGATAGGGCGTGTAGGCCGTATACCATCCTGGATTCTCCAGTACATTCCTACGGATGACCGGAGGGGTTATGGTACCATAATAGCCCATTCCGATATAGGAGCGGAAGACATCATTCTGGTCACCGAGCTTCCGGATGTGCTCCAGGTAAGCGGCCTCCGTCATCGGAGCCGGCAGATCCATTTCTCCTTTCAGCCGTATCTCCTTGGGCGCGGTCTTATCGATCAATTCCTTTATGGAGGATTCTTCCATGACCTCCAACATCGCCTTGATCTCCTCCTGACTTGATGGACCGATATGTCTGACACTGAATTTCATTGCAGGACTAGTGATTTGAGAGTACAAATATAGTTTGAATCAAAGGGTTTGAAGCCCTTTGCACCAAGCTGTCGAAAAGATTCCATAGCGCCTCCAAGACTGTATATTTGGCCAATAATACCACGCCTACTCTTGACCATTCCTACCAGCTTCCTGCGCATATGCATATGCTTCTTGACAAGCATCTGCATCGGAACGATTCTTTGTGCACAGGATCGAATCATCACCTTGAGCGGAAAGTACCTAGAGGTCAGCATCACAGATGACAGCGGAGCCAATATCTTCTTCAATGTGACAAAGACGAAGGGAAGGACACGGAGCTTATCCATCTACAAAGGGGATGTCTTCTCCACGAAACGACAAGGGGAAACAGAAACCTTGCTCTATGCTCAAGATGTGGATTTCGGTTATGAGTTGAGTGTTGAGGATATGCGGCACTACATCTATGGTCAACATGATGCACGTGAAGGCTATGATGCCACGCCCTCGCTGTTGGCGGGATTTGCGGTGGGGGTGGGCTCGGCCCTCTATTTGGAAAGCGGCTTCCTCCCATTGACCGTGCCCATCATCTACAGCTTGGGAATGCAAATCCCATACATCAAGATCAAGGAAAAGACCATCTCAGATTTGGCCTACAAAGGGAATCCGAACTATAAGTATGGCTATGAGAAGACGGCAAGGAAAAAGATGATCCGCTCCATGCTGGGTTCTGCGGTAGGCGTTCTCGTGGGCATAACCATCTATGAGGTGAGTAACTAGACAGCGGAGAAGGCGTATCTTTGTCTTTTCTTAAAGCACTTACATCATGTATCCTGAAGAACTCGTAATGCCCATGAAAGGTGAACTCACCACCTTGGGTTTCAAAGAACTGACTTCCGTCCAAGAGGTCGATGATTTCATGTCCGAAAGCAAGACTGGAACCGCTATGGTGGTCATCAACAGTGTCTGCGGCTGTGCTGCAGGTTCATTACGTCCTGGCGTTAAGGCTTCCATGTCGAGCGAGGTTCTTCCCGACCATATAGCCACTTCCTTTGCAGGTTTCGATTCAGATGCAGTGGCCCAAGTGAGGAAATACCTCTTGCCCTACCCTCCTTCTTCACCAAGTATCGGGCTTTTCAAGAATGGCGCGTTGGTGCATATGATCGAGCGCCATCACATCGAAGGTCGTTCTGCTGAGATGATCGCGAATCACCTGCAGATGGCCTACAAGGAATTCTGTTAAGAAGAGATGACCGTGGGCACCTTGAAGTAGTAGGTGTCCTTTGAAGGGGCATTCTTTAGGGCGGTCTGCTGATCTACCATGCCTTTGATTTCATCAGGCCTCATGTGTCCCGTCTCTTCCGTCATGTGGATGAGTGGTTCCACATGCTCGGTATCCACTTCGTCCAGGTGGCTTACAAAGTCCAACATGCGCTCCAAATCGGCTTTGATGCGTTCACGCTCCTCCCCTTTGAATTCAAGCTTCGCCAGAGTGGAAAGTCGGTCTAGAAGGGCATCGTCAATTTTCATCGTGTACAAAGATAAGTGATCGGCTTATGCCTCGTTCCACCAATGGTGCATTGATGACCTCATAGACTTTATCCCTCAAAGGGGCAATATCCATCATGTCCATTCCCATGGTGTGGATCGGAGGATGGACCACCACCTCGCAGAGACCAGGACTGGCCTCGGCCCAAAAGCGGAAAGGGTTCCTCAGGCGTGTGTGGTTATTGATGAAGGTGATGGGGAGGATGGGGCGCTGTGTGGCAAGCGCCATCTTGAAGGCTCCATTCTTGAACCGCTTCAGTTGAGGTGTATCCTCCGGAATGACCCCTTCAGGGAAAATGGCTACTGATACGCCCTGTCTCAAGGCTTCCATCGCCTCTTCCAAGGATTCACGAGCTTCCTTCGCATTCTCACGGTTCACAGAGATGTCCATGCCTTTGCGAAAGAACACCCCGACCATGAGCCAATTACGGAGTTCCTTCTTACCGATGAATTTGAAGTAGTCGGTCAAGACCGGGTACATGAAGATGATGTCCAGGTAGCTCTGGTGGTTGATGCAAGCGATGTAGGGATAGGTGTCTTTCAGGTGCTCCTTTCCGTGGATGATGAACTTCACAAAGAAGAGCGCAGCAAGCACCTGACACCAAAGGACTTTCGCCTTGAAAGCCTGCGGATGTCTTTCCTTATCCTTCAGTTTGAAATGAACGAAAGGGTAGAAGACCATCCATACGATGAAGAATATCAGGACCATGTACAGCTTGTAAACGAACCAGAATGGGGCTTTGAAATATGTAGTAACCTTCTGCATCCAGTTATGGACGAAGGTAAGACCTCATCAGATTGCTAGGGTCATTGTAAAGCTGAGTAGAGCTCTACGCGATAAACTTTGAAACCGTACATCTATTGAATCACGTATACAGAGCCAATGAAAGCACTATTACATATCATAGAACAATGGTTCAATAGGACTTTTGGGTGGTTCTTCACCAATGGCATGAAGGCCCAGAAGGATGAAGATCTGCCCCTATAGGCGTATGCAGACATTCTTTTCCTCTGTAAAGAAGTGAAGGGCATGATATCCCCCTTCTCGTCCCACCCCTGAAGACTTCATCCCACCAAAGGGAGTCCTGAGGTCACGGAGCAGCCAGGTGTTAACCCATACGATGCCCACCTCCAAGGCATGAGCCAAGTTATGTGCCCTTTGCAGGTCACTGGTCCAGAGACTGGCCGCGAGGCCATAAGTTGTGTCATTGGCCATGGCCAGCCCCTCCTCTTCCGTATCGAACGGAAGCAAGGTGACCACCGGCCCGAAGATCTCCTCTTGATTCGTGCGGCATGCCATGGAAAGGTTCTCGATGACCGTTGGAGCGATATACCATCCCCCGGCATGTTCCTCTTCCATATGGAGCTGCTCGCCACCGCAGAGTATTCTGCCTCCCTCCTCCTTGGCCAAGGCGATATAGGAAAGCACTTTCTTCATATGACCTTCACTCACCACTGCGCCCATCGTGGAGTCCTTAAGATGTGGTGGGCCCACTTTCACTGCTTTTATCTTTTCTACAAAATCCTTCTTGAAGCGCTCATAAGTTCCCCTTTGGATCAAGATTCGGCTGCCACAGAGGCAGATCTGACCTTGATTGGCAAAGGACGAACGCACCACTGTGCTCAACATCTTATCGTAGTCACAATCATCGAAGATGAGCACGGGGTTCTTTCCACCGAGTTCCAATGAGAGCTTCTTGAACATGGGGGCTGCAATCCTGGCAATAGCTTCTCCTGTTGACGTGCCTCCGGTGAAACTGATGGCCTTCACCTCAGGATGCGAAACGATGGCTGCTCCTGCTTTTCCACCAAGACCGTGGACGATATTCAGCACTCCGGCTGGCAAACCTACTTCTTGGCAGATCTGTCCGAAAAGGAAGGCCGTATACGGTGTGATCTCTGAAGGCTTGGCAATAACACAGTTCCCCGCTGCCAGGGCTGGCGCTATCTTCCAAGTGAAAAGGTATATGGGTAGGTTCCAAGGTGAGATGCATCCCACAACTCCCAAAGGGGAGCGATGGGTGTAGTTGATGGCGATCTCATCAGTCTGATAAGCCGAATTCTCTTCATGAAGGATGGCCGTAGCGAAGAAGCGCATGTTGGACGAGGCTCTTGGAATGTCCACCTCTCTTGCTAGTGTGACCGGTTTTCCGTTGTCTCTGGATTCTGCTTGAGCAAGTTCTTCAGCCTTCGCATCTATTGCTGCTGCGATATCCAACATGAACTGGCTGCGTTTTGAAGTTGGAAGGGTCGCCCATGACCGCTGAGCTTTCTTGGCCGCCTCGATTGCTGCGAGCACATCCCGTTCGTCTGAATCAGGAATCCGCGAATAGATTTGTCCGGTTGCGGGCTCGTAATTATCGAGATAGCCATTGCCATGAGGCGCCACCGAGGCACCTCCTATGTAGTTGCTTATCGTCACTATCGCCAT
>JAQCAN010000293.1 GCA_027621335.1 Bacteroidota bacterium | reverse complement strand
ACCTCTGTGGTCTTGGTGCTGTTATGGCCCAGTAAGATCTGGATCTGACGTAGATCGGCTCCTTGCTCAAGCAAGTGGGTCGCAAAGCTGTGTCGCAGCGTATGTGGTGTCACCGTTTGTGGGATTCCAGCTTTCTTCGCGACCCGTTTTACCATTTTGAGCACACTTTCAGCTGAATCAGGCCCGCCACATTCATCTTCTATGAGATAGTCCTTGGGTCGCTAGAGCTGATAGTAGTCCCGCAGTAGGTCCAGCACCATGGGAGAGAGGATGGTGAGGCGGTACTTACCGCCTTTGGCCACATTCACCCGTTTCACCATGCGCTTGCTGTCAATGTCCTCCAGCTTCAAGGCCAGCAGATCGCTGCGCCCCGGATGGAAGCGGCAGCGCCCTGAAAGGACCCGCCTGCCGATGGTAGCTGGGGCAGAGCGACCTTGCCTGTAAGGTCCCCGCCCCAGCGGGGAGGAGCTCCTGCACCTGCCAACCAGCGCGGTGGGGCATGATGGGCCTACAGCGCACAGCCGGAAAGGGCGCCCAACAAAAAATCCTTGCCTCCTGAATCCTGAAGAGGGACATCTTAAAATCCTTATCTTTGCCCTCAAGGACGCGCAATCCATGTACGTCCATCAACCGTCAAATTTCATAATGGGTAGATCGCAAGAAAGTTTCAGTAAACGAGAGAAAGAGAAGAAAAGACTCAAGAAAAAGGAAGAGAAGTCCAAGCGCAAAGTGGAGCGTAAGGCGGCTTCTGAGTCAGGTGAAGGATTCCAGGAATTCACCTATGTCGACAAGTTCGGCAACTTTCATGATAGCCCACCAGAGATAGATCCGGAAGATGAGATCAATGCCGAAGACATCATCATAGGCATCCCACCCAAAGAGGAGGGAGCCGATGAGGATCGCCATGTCAAGCGAGGTATCCTCACCTTTTTCAATGAGGAGAAAGGCTACGGCTTCATCAAGGTGGAAGGCTCACAGGAGAGCATCTTCACCCACATCAATGGCCATGTGGATACGCTGAAGCAGAATGACAAGGTGCGTTTCCAGGTGGAAATGAGCCCCAAAGGGCCGAGTGCCTACGATGTGAAATTGGCCGAATAGGTCGACATCCCTTTTATTTTCTTGGTATGACCCAGAATCCCCCAGGCGATTATCTGAATGATATCCGATTGGTCAAAGGCCATCTGGACCCTGCGACCATTGGAGACATAGAGGCCAAGTCCCTCTCCAAGGCCTATGCGGCCTTGGACCCTCATGGGCGTGTAGAACGGCTCTACCAAGACTTTGCCCTGGAGCAGATCATGCTCACGAGCAGTTTTGCGGCCACCTCGGCCTTCTTGCTGAAGATCTTCTCGGATGTGAACAAGCAGCAGCTGGTCCATTTCATCGACACGGGCTATCATTTCCCAGAGACCATCATTTACAAGGACTACCTCACCAAGCTCTATGATCTGCAGGTGGAGGACATCCGCGCGGAGGCCTTCAAGCATGACTTCACCACCTCGGACCAGACCTGGACGAAGGACCCTGACTTCTGTTGCTCGGTGAACAAGGTGGAACCTTTGGAGCAGGTGAAGGAGGGCCATGGTGTATGGGTCTCAGGCCTTATGCGCTGGCAGAGCGACCAGCGGGAATCCTTGGACATCTTCGAGCGTAGAGGCGATGTGCTGAAGTTCTACCCCTTACTGGACATCAGCCCTGAGGAGCGGGAGGCCTTCATCAAGGACCATCACCTGCCGCCTCATCCCTTGAAGAACAAAGGCTATTTCTCCATAGGGTGCAGCCACTGTACTGTACCAGGGGACGACCGCAGTGGCCGATGGAACAACAATCCGAAGACGGAGTGTGGCCTGCACCTCTGACCCATTCCATTTCTTATAGGATATCAGGGAGGATGCATCTTCAAGAGGCGTATCTTGCAACACCAAATCGAACGTTATCATGACATGGAATAAGTATCCTTTGGTCCTCATACTGATGCTCCTGCTCACCACCTGTGTGAGGAATCCAGTGACGGGAAAGCGCCAATTCGCAGTGATGGGTGAGGCCCGTGAAGTGGCCTTAGGCGCCTCCTATGACCCTCAGATCATTGCTGAATTCGGACTCTATCAGAACGATATCCTCCAGAATTACATCAATGAGAAGGGCAATGAGATGGCCAAGGTCTCTCACCGCTCCAAGCTGGACTTCCACTTCAGGATCGTGGATTCCCCCATCGTGAACGCCTTTGCTGTACCTGGAGGCTACGTGTATTTCACCCGGGGCATCATGGCGCATTTCAACAATGAGGCGGAGTTCGCTGGCGTTCTAGGCCATGAGATCGGCCACGTCACAGCCCGCCATACAGTGGTCGCGCAGCGCAATGCCACCTTCGCACAGCTAGGTCTTATCGCAGGGATGATCGCTTCGCCTGCTGTGGCTCAGTTCGCTGAGCCGCTTTCCTCAGGTGTGGGACTTCTGCTCTTGAAATTCGGGAGGGATGCGGAGAGCCAGTCGGACGAGTTGGGGGTAGAGTACAGTTCGAAGATCGGCTATGACGCGCAGGAGATGTCCGAATTCTTCGGCACCCTGAACCGGCTCTCAGGCGGGCCTGAAGGGCGCATCCCCGAGTTCTTCTCCACCCACCCCG
>JAQCAN010000292.1 GCA_027621335.1 Bacteroidota bacterium | reverse complement strand
CTGCATCTGCGCCTGGGACTGTGCCCCTTGAAGGGCCATTTCCTTGGAAGTTCCAAGCCTTTCGGTCCCGATCCCAAAGGGCTGCGTACAGGATATCTGGATTCTCAGGATGGATGACCAGGTCCACCGCTCCAACCGATTCGGAGAGTACGTGCTTCCATGTTTTTCCTCCATCCGTAGTCTTGAAGAGACCTTCTTCATCCCCTTCGGTATAGAGTCGGCCCAGTGAGGCGACCCATACGGTGTTGGCATCCCCAGGATGAACGATGACCCTGCCGATGTGGTGGCTATCCGCTAAACCTCTGTGCTCCCAGGTCTTCCCTTGGTCGGGGCTGAAATACATGCCCACTCCCGAATAGGAGGAACGGCTGCTGTTCACCTCGCCTGTGCCTACCCAGATGCTGGTGTCCTGCCAGTTCACGGCTATAGCTCCGATGGTCATGACGGCCTGATCATCGAATAGTGGATCGAAGGATTGACCATTGTTTTTGGTCTCCCAGAGGCCTCCTGAGGCATAGGCCACGAAAAAGTGGGTGGCATCCGATGGGTCCACAGCAAGATCCACTACCCGTCCGCTCATCACCGTAGGCCCCACGGAACGCAAGCTCACTCCAGAGAAGAGGGATTGGTTGATGGCTTGGCTTCGGCTCTGGAAAGCTTTGAGCCGTTCACTTGCGGGAGTCGGTTCCTGACCTGATGAAATGGTCGATATCAATAGGGCAAGAACGAGAGGTAGGATGTGCTTCATGCCCCTAAGATCGTTAAAAAGAGGAAGGAGAATCCTCACTAGGGCAGAAGGTCTGGAGTTTTATGCATGAGACGCTAGAGTGATGGAAACCTGAGTATCACATCAAGCCAGTCAAGACGTCTTTAGACACGATGGAAACTGGCTTCCATGGGCTATGATTTAGATAGCTCGGCCCAACATGAATTCCAAGATAGGTCGGCAGCGGTCCTCACAAGGTGGATAGAAGTTTCCATGGATCAGATGTTCGGTATCCGTCACCCTGCTGGCACCCCACCAGAATTCAGATAAGAAGAGAGGGCTCATTCCATGTCGGAAGGCATAGTCCAATAGTTTGGGTGCCGCGCACTCACCGGCCGCTGCGGGTGGAGTATTGAGACCTTTGAGTTCGAAGATCTCCAAGAGGTTCTTCTCCTTTCCATTCCGATCCATGAGACTATACGAGGAGAAGAGTTGATGTTGAAGATCCTTGGAGTATCTGGCGCGCTGCACTTTCAAGGACTCGAGCTCAGAGTGGGCTACGTCAAGACTTTGCAATTCTGTGATGCGCTCGGATAAGACTTTCAGGTGATTCATGCCCTTGGTCAGGAATCCATCTTCATGGTCACCATCGAAGATGGGTGGGACAAATCCTGGATGTGAGCTGCTTCCGTCCCACTTCCCTGATCCTGCGGCCAAGTAACCAAGGGTACCTTGAGAGCTGCGCACCACAAGCACTCCGAACATCTTACCGCGTTCTTCTATTTCGCTTCGCCTCTTGAAAAAGGCCCTATAGCTCTCATTCGCCCTGAGGATATCCTGCACCTGCTCAGCCGCTTTTATACAGAGTGGGTGAGGAGGGCTGTCAAAAGCTTCGTGCAGGGTTGAAGGCAGATCGTCAATCAGCTCTTTCTCTTCAAAGGGAATGAAATGGGGGTCACTGTGCATGCTCTAGTACACTGGGTTCTGAAAAATAGTGGATCACACTAGCGAGTGGGCCGTTCTAAAATAGAAGACCGGAGAGTCAAAAAAATAGAAAGGGGCAAGACGGTGATCTTACCCCTTCTTCGAGCCTTCTGGAATGCTTGAATCAATTCTTAGAAACAGTATGCATTCGCCTCAATGAGTGCTTTGGCCACCTTCTGTTGTTCTTCTTTGACATTGAAAGGTTGGATCTTGCTGAAACGCTTGATGCCGATCATCATCATACGCATCTCATCCCCATCCGTAAAGGACATGATAGCTTCATTCCCTGATTTGCGAATGATCTCTGATGCCTCATAGATGTACAACTTGGTCATGGCGATTTTCTCGGCCAATTCTGCTTCGCTGTGGGACATGAGCAGTTTCTGGGTTCTGAGAAGGACGCTCTCGGCCACATAGGTAGCCATTACCATGTCTGCGATGTTCATGAGGATCTCCTGTTCCTTGGCCAAGGTCATCATCAACTTCTGTGCAGCTGCACCAGCGGTCATCAGTACGGCCTTCTTGAAGTTCGCGACATATTGCGTTTCAGCACCCAAAGGTCCTTCAGGGGCTTCACCGAAGTCTGGAATGGACATGAGTTCTTTCTGGACGGCCATGGCAGGGGTCATCAGATCGAGTTCGCCATTCATGGCCTTCTTGAGGATCATGTCAACGGTCAACATGCGGTTGATCTCATTGGTCCCTTCGAAGATTCTATTGATCCTGGAGTCACGGTAGGCACGTTCTATCATGCTCTCCGCACTGTACCCCATTCCACCATGGATTTGGACCCCCTCATCTACACAAAAGTCCAGAGCCTCAGAACCTACCACTTTTAGAATGGCACATTCTGGGGCAAAGGAGGCGATGCCCTTGATGGTCGCCCCTTGCTTATCCAATCCATCAGCCTCATATGCACTGATGGCGTCATCGATGTCCTGTGTGG
>JAQCAN010000291.1 GCA_027621335.1 Bacteroidota bacterium | reverse complement strand
TACGACCTTTCTATAAGAGCCAATTGAGAAATCATTCAAGACCTTGCCGACATCCATGTTCTCAATGAGAAGGGCCACATCACCTACTCCGGCATTTCCAATGACCGGTATACCCATTGCGAGGAGTTCACCCATCTTCGTAGGTGAACTGGCTTTCTTGGAAAAGGCTGGAAGAATGAAGAAGATACTCTGGTCTGAAGCCATGAGCAGCTTGGGGAGTTCTTCGCGATCAGCCGAGGTGATCCTGATGCTCTCGTTTGGAAGTTGATGAACTGCAATTCGATTTCTCAATGCTACTTGGTCATCCTTGGTAATGATAAGAAAAACAGAAGACGGTCTGAGTTTCAGCATCTCTTCGAAGTAAGAAAGCATCTCATCCAACATGTACCAAGTCCCAATTGACCCTAAATAGGTCAGAACGGGTGCATCAACTGATAATCCCAAAGCTTTCTTCGCTTGAGCTTTCTTTTCGGTCGAATTACACTCGAACAAATCGAAATCTGCTGTACATGGTATGACAGAAATGAGTTCGCCTCTCAGGCCAAGTAGTTCCCACTCCAGAATCTCTGATTTTGCAGATTCAGTAAGACTGATTGTATGTTTCGCTTCGGAAAGGAAGTCCTTCTCCTTTCTTTTAAAATATCTATAAATGGCTCTGAACAAGGGATTCTTGAAGCTCCATATACCTCCGTCAACGCGCTCATCAGCCCAAAATCCTCGCATATCGAAGAGGAAGGGAAGCTTTATTTTTTTCTTATAGCGCAAAGCGATAAGAGCAGGTAGATAACTTCTACAGTGAATCCAGTCTATTCCTTTTTCAATGGATTTCGAGACCTGTCTGTTCAACTTGAGCAAGTCCCAAATGGTGGAGAGAACTGGAGGTTGTTTTGTATAGGTCAATGGAGTCCATGTAATTCCATTGGACGAGCAGATTTCCGAGATGTGCTGTTTTCTATTCTGAAATAGATGTTTTTTCTCGAAAGAGATAAGTTCGAAGGAATATCCTTTTGAACTCAATCCGACCAGGTAAGGAAGAACCTGCGACTGTCCAAGTGGGTCGGTCATACCATCGTAGGAGATATACAGTACTCTTTTCAAACTCATGGATTAGCCCAACATACGAATTAATCCATGTTTGATGACAGCCATAGTCCTCCTAGTGAAGACGTTATAAGGTTCTTCTTCCCAAGCTTTCCAAAGAAATTTCCATGCTAATCGGCTGGACGTATTCCTATTCATCATGGCATGAAGAGCGATATAACTATATGCGGATGAGGTGATTTTTCCAAAGCTTTCCCCCACTTTGCGCATGACCACTTTGTCCTGCTCTAGATGTCGAAGCATGAGTTCCTTCCGCCTGACCAGCTTACCGATGTCATTGAAGTTCATCACGCTCCTGTCATCGTGTTCAACCAAACAAGAAGTCACTTCTGTTCCTACTTTGAATGGATAGCGAGAGGCCAGTCTAAGCCATAATTCCATGTCTTCTGAACCGGCTAGTTCTCTTTCTTCGACAAAAGGATGTCGCTCCGCAATGTCCTTTCTGAGGAATACACCATGGCAACTCATGAAATTACCATCAGATATCAAGGTGTCAAGCACACTCTTCTTCAAACGTCTGTGAGGCCTGAGTACTTTTCCAGTTTGATCGACCTGCTCATACGGAAGCCATAGAAGCTCAATGTTCTTCTTATCCAAATATCTGAATGCTGTTTCAAGATGATTAGGATAGATGAGGTCATCAGAATCTAGAAAGTAGATATAGTCACCTTTGGCCATTTTTGTGCCGTGATTCCGTGCTCTTCCGCGTTCTCCATTGTTGATTTTAGTATAATGAACACGTTGGTCATTGATGGCCTTTACGACATCTTCAGTATGGTCTGTACTGCCATCATCTATGATGAAGAGTTCCCAGTTAGTATAGCTCTGTTGGATAACGGATTGCACTGTTTTTCCAATGAATTCTGCGCGGTTAAAGGTTGGTATCACTATGGAAAAAAGTAGCTCAGCGCTCATAGAGTACCTTGAGTTTTTCTATGAATGGCTCAAGTCTGAATTGCTCCGCACTTGAACGTCCATTAGTGATGATGCTATTCCGTAACTCGCTATCTCTCATCAGACTATTCATGGCTTCCAATATAGCATCACTGTCCCGATAAGGCACCACCAATGCATTGTGTCGGTCTTGGATGAATTCATGAGCTATTCCAGACAAAGTAACAATGCTGGGCACGCCTGCTGCCAGAGCTTCCACATAAGTCTGACCGAATGCCTCCACATGAGGGTCTATAGGTACATGGATCATGATATCAAAGATGGCATACAGCGCAGCAATATCCTCTTCAAATTCTATCTCGGTATAGGATCCTGAAGGGAGAAGTTCAAGTTCTTTTTGTATTTCGGCCTTGTAGGGTCCCTTGGCATTAGCTAAGAGTAAATGTGCCTCGGGATAGGAATTGCGAAAATCCTTGAAAGCCTTTATTCCATAGGCTATACCTTTCCATTCAATGTAACGGCATATCATGCCTATCACAGGGCCACTATTCGTAGCCAGATAGCGATTACGAGTATCATCTTTTCGGACATCTGAGCCACCTCTGACCGGGGAGAGGTCGAATCCGTGATGGATTAGATGGAC
>JAQCAN010000290.1 GCA_027621335.1 Bacteroidota bacterium | reverse complement strand
GTTCCTTGTGATTTCCTGATCGAAGTGGACACCTTTGGTCTCATGGAGGTCGATGAGTTCCCTAAGGCATTCAAGTCTGACGGTCTATCCGTGTGGGTGAAGATCAATCCACAACGCAGGATGAGCAACTGTGGAGGTACCACTCCCGGTGAATTGATCGACATAAAAAAAAGAGAGGACTAAGCCCTCTCTTCTTTTCTTAAAGATCTGATTCTCCTTACTGGACCACGAATCGAATCACCTTACCGGATTCATCATTTCCAAGTCTGAGCAAGTAGGCTCCCTCGGCCGCATAGCTCATATCGAAGTCATATTGATACACACCACTGCTTGGGTAGACCCAGTTCTGGATGACGTTACGCCCTTGGATATCATGCACCGTAACAATCAAAGGCTCATTGAAGACATCGGATTGGAAGGTCATAAGGAATTGATTTCCAGAGAGATAATTCAGTATCAAATCATTCTCACCGAGTATGTTCTCTTCTAATCCTACTGCACCTATGTTCACAGTATAGTCCTCTGTCTCACCAAAATCTGTCGCTTGACATTCATTCGCAGGAACAGTGGCCTGCCAATTGGTCTTCACTCTCATGAGATGCTCTCCATAAGCCACCCCACTTTCAATGACCAAGTCCATGGTCTCTGTGAATGTTCCTCCGACCTGTCCGGAAGCAATGATGAAATCGCTGATGACAATCTCACTGTTGGTAAAATTGAAATTGTCATTGAAGTCGATCCAGACACGAACGTGTTGGTCACCATAACCGGTGGTAACAGTCATGTCATGGGTTGTCCCTTCTGCCAGATCGGTTGAAAGGTCAGTGTAGTTTCCATAGCCGCCATCATCACAACCAGAATTATTGTTGATGGTTCCCAACTCCAGGATTTCAATCCCATCTCCAAAGGAGCAATCCTGCTCAGGCTGGCAAAGAAGCTTTTCTACAATGGTAGAAAAGACATCGTTGCTGTTGTCAGAGTCTCCCTCCTGACTTACTGTGAAGGTGAACTCATACTCACCTAGACCATCAACGAAATCATAGGGAGTGGTGAAGGTGTATTCCAACACACCTTGAGAAATAACGGCATCCGTGACCGTTTCGACCACAGGAGTTCCACCATTGACAGAATAGCTGATTTCAAAATCACTTTGATCGGCACCACCGAAGTTGGATATCTCCACCGCTACAGTCTCACCTAGTCCTAAGCTTGGGTCACTCTGAGGGCTGGTCAAGGCGGTAGGTCCAAGGTCTACTGCTCCGATATGAGTGACCTCAGTTGAGTAATCATCATTCAAAGGATCAAGGTCAGTCAATAGACCAGTGCTCGCATACAAGCTGTAGACAGTTCCTTCTACGGATAGGTCAGCTGTTGTCGTAAAGGTGTACTCGGCCGTAGTGGCAGGTCCGATGGGCCCTGCGAATACCTCATTCACGGGTGCGCCACCATCCACTTGATAGAAGACTGGGATGTCGCTCTGAGCTTCCAAACCGAAATTCCTGATGACCACAGTGATTGGTTCCGTATTTGAGAACGTACCCAAGTTAGGTGTAGTAACACCTATCACACCAACATCAACGGCAAGGTCTGCAGCGATCTTAAAGGCACCGACTCTATTCTTGCGACCCGTACTGAAGTATTCACCAATGTGCCAGAAGGTCTTATCATCCAAAGGGTCTATGGTCATCTGAGAATAATCTCCATACCGTGTGGAAGGATTGATCTGGTTCCCTTCTCCGAATGACTCTTCAGCCAGGGTCATTTGACCGGGAGGGTCAGAAGCGAATCTTCCTGTATACCTGAGCCCGGGAAAGATGGATTCACTCACTACGGTATAGGCCAAGCCGATGTTACCGTTGGAATCCATGCAGATACTTCCACTGAAAGCACTATGTCCGTCAGGCTGAACATATGTTCCTTCTTGAAAAATCGTCCAAGGATCACCATCGTTCTCTTGACGAAGCTCATACCAGCGTATTCCTGCTAGGTCATCTCCTCCATCAAGGTCCACCACGTGATTCAAGACCACTACGTTATAATCAGGAAACCTACGGTATTGGGCCATGTACATAATAGTGGCTTGAAGCGCATCGATGTCCCCACCTGCTGGTTGAGGCAGATTCGAGAATGAACCCCCATCGAAAAGACCATCATAAGGAGTTGTGTTAAGTTGTTGTGCAGTTGAGATTGTTGAACTTCCTGGAGTGGTCCAATTCACATTGATGTTCCAGATTTTCAGATGGTCGACATTCACCCCGAACCACACATCATCCTGCATATAAATTATGGGTGCATTTCCTGGAGGAGGAAGCTCAGGCCCACTGCAATTGAACCCTAGAGGACTGAAGAATCCACTAGTGGTTATTCCAGGAAGCGGGAAGCCAACAATCTGAGCTGAGGGGTCGCCCACGATCATTTTATCCCTCTCAAGCGCATAGACCACCTCACTGGTTCCTGCAGTGCCTGAATTCTTATTGGAGGTGATGTAGTAGCCATCGGACCAAACGGAGAACTTAGGATAATCAGGGAAGCTTCCGGAAGGGAACTCATAGGTGAACCATCCATCATTGATCGGGTCGGGCCCCTGACAGACGCCTATAAGGAATCCATTAGGACCCTGTCTGAACTGGGTGATCACAAATCGTTCTGCATATCGGTCATAGA
>JAQCAN010000289.1 GCA_027621335.1 Bacteroidota bacterium | reverse complement strand
AGCTTGATCAACATATCGGCACCCGTGACGAAGTGAATGGAGCGTTGAGCTCTGATGTCTTGGTTCACTGCACCAGAGAGATCCCGTAATTCTCGATAAAAGGGCGCTTGATAATAGATGCCCACCGCAGCTTTGAAGATGACATCTCGCTTGACCAAGTTGCTATCTATCAAGACAGACTTCCATTGTGGTTTATAGGCTATCCTTGCTCTTGGACTGACCATGGTCTGTCCGTTGTAGGTCCAGTGCTGACCTCTCATTCCTGCGCTGAGATCCCAGATGGAGCTATCACGGGCGGTCCATGCCACGTTATCCTGCGCGTAAGCGGTGAAGCGCTGGGAGTTCAGCTCATTGCTTGATCGTATCAAGTCGTCCAACACGATTGGACCGTTTGGATTATGCGGCACAGAGTAACCTGCCGAATCAATCAATCCCCATTCGCTGAGCCGGTCATTGATACGTTCATTTCGAGCTCCAAGACCCCAGAGAATCGTATGATTACCATGGGTGCTGATTCCTTTATGCTCCACATTCATAACGGTGGCATCCAAGCTGTTTCGTGCATGATCCAGATAGGCTCCTATGCCGAGGTTCCTTACCACCTCACCGAATTCATCAGAGCCTAGATCCCGCTCCAACTCATCCAATCGGTACTGCCCGAAGACATCGAACTTCTCCCTTTCATAGGTGCGGAACGCGGAAACGATGTACTTCAGCTTGGTTTGTGGTACAGGAGTATTTGTGAAGCTGAAGGCTCCGAAGTAGGTCTCATAATCCGTGATCTCCTGTCCTTCGAAGAAGACAGTGAGCTGTAAAGCTTCATTGATACTTCCTAATTGGGTGGTCCGTGTGCGAGGGATGAAATTGTAAAGGTTGCTAGAGATGTTGCCTAGGAATTCCAGCTGCCAGGTATCGCTGAGGCCATAGGTCAGGTAGGTCTGCAAATCGAAAAAGCGACTGCGATAATCGCCCTGGTCATCCAAGGTGCCTAGGAGGGATTGGTTCGTCCGGTAACGGAATCCAGTGATGTGCCCAAGTCGACCATTCCTGTTCACTCCACCGTAATGGACTGCTCCGCCCAAGAGCCCTCCTTGGAAGGAGCCTTCTGTGCGTTCAGGTCGGCTATACTTAACATCCAGAACGGATGACATCTTGTCTCCATATTTGGCATCGAAGCCTCCCGAGGAGAAGAGGATATCCGAGGTCATGTCAGGGTTCGCGAAACTCAGTCCTTCCTGGTTTCCACTTCTGGTCAGAAACGGACGATACACCTCGATGTCATTCACATAAACGAGGTTCTCATCGAAGCTTCCTCCTCTGACAGAGTATGTGGAGCTGAGCTCATTATTGGCCGATACCCCAAGTTGGCCGATCAAAAGGGCTTCAATGCCTCCAGTTGGAGAGGGAATCCTTCTTTGAAGCTTTGGCGACAGACGCTCAATGGGTGCATAGCGCACGGCCTCATCTATGACATCCACCCTCAGAAGTTCAGAGATCTTGAGGGTGATATTCAGCTTCTTTGCTTCCCCAGGGTTCAAGGTCAATGTTCTTGAAAAGGGGAGATAACTTGGATATGTGGCTTTGACTTCAATCTCACGATTGCCAGGGACCTGAATCTCATATCGTCCCAAAGAGTCGGAAGAGATTGCCAGGCCCAAGACCTCAACATAGATGAGGGCTTGAGGAATAACGGTGCCATTATCGTCCCTGACCGTTCCACGTATCATAGCATCCTGACTCAGGACGATTTGAGAAAGGAACAGGAGAATAAGGAGGGAGAGGCTCCTAGAAACGGTCATAGGTTCATTTGAGGGGAAGACAGGCCAATAACAGAAAAATCGAAGAGATCATTGCCCATAGAACTCACCTTTGTTTCAGCTTTCCCGTTCGCAAGGCATCAATGAATGACGCCCAGGCCATTGGATTCATGAGGTTGATAGGTGGAGCTTGGCCTGCATAATACAGCTGGTTCGTATACTCATTGGCTGCCAGTTTGTAGTTCGTGTACCCATCTCTGTCCATGGTCTCCATCATCACCAGCATGCGCGAGGGGCTAAGGTTATTGGCCGCTCTCATGAAATCATCTTCAGGAGGTGGAGCATTGATGAAAGCCTCCCTGAAAGCCTCTCTGGAATCCCAAGGATAGATATTCACCACGTTCAACATGATGGTATCTGGGAACAGGACTTGTATGAGGGAGTAACGTTTGTCATGAAGGCTATCAGGGATGATGAACCTGCTCTCTCTGAATCCAAGGGCCTTGAAGGTGATGGTGTCTCGCTCTTGGGCTACAAAGGAGAAGAATCCGAAGTAATCTGTGGTGGTACCTCGTTTAGAATTGTCCACGATGATGTTCGTGTAAGGTACTGGATTCAGACTATCCCCGGTAACGACAATTCCAGAGAATTGGATGACATTCTGTGCATCCAAGCTTAGCCCAAAGAAACTGAGGAGAGAGGCAAAAAAGACAAGTTTCAATCTCATACGTGAGGCGTATCAAATATTATGCAGACTTCTTGTAAGATAGCAATACACTATTATTGTCGAAAGATAGGACGATGAAGTTTACCGTATTGAATGTTCTGGCGATATTCCTTTTGGCCAATGCTTGTACGTCAGTGAATGACACAGGCAAGACATCCGCTGAAGAGACTGTCAATCAAACAGACTGGA
>JAQCAN010000288.1 GCA_027621335.1 Bacteroidota bacterium | reverse complement strand
GAGCCTGGAGAAGGAAGGTGTGGTGCTCTATATCACCACGCATGTGGAGGAGGCTCACAAGGAGGCGGTGGAAGAGTATTTCTACTCCCATGTGCTCTCGTTCATTCAGCCTATCGTCTTGGATGAGAACATCATTCATGACGTCTTCTTGGAGAATCGGAAATTGTACCATGCGGTTCATCTTGAAGACAAGGAGAAGTCCAAGTCCATCGGTATCGTGAATATCCCAGCGCCTCCCTTGTCCCGATTCGTGAAGCTGCCGAGCTACAAAGGAAAGGCCTATTTCGCCTTTGTGGATGATATGGTAAGGGCCTATGTGAACATCCTGTTTCCCGGTTATACCATCAAGGGCTGCTACTCCATCAAGCTCAATCGTGATGCAGAGTTATACCTGGAGAATGAGTATTCCGGGACGTTGATCGAACGTATCAAGAAGAACATCAGGAACCGTCAGATCGGGATCCCATCGCGATTCCTTTATGACAATGAGATGCCCACGTGGATGGTGAATCGCATCAAGAGGTTCCTCTCCCTGCATAAGAACGACCTGGTTCCGGGCGGGCGCTACCATAACATGTTCGACCATTTCTCCTTGCCCAACCCCATAGGAGCCCGACTGGAGTACGAGAAGAACAAACCTCTGGCCCATACGGCCTTCCAGCGACATGATTCGGTTCTTGAATCGATGGAACATGAAGAGATCCTCCTGCATTTCCCGTATCAGAGGTATGATTACATTCTACGGTATTTCAATGAAGCCATCATCTCGAAGCGCATCAAGACCATCAAAGTGGCCCTATATCGGGTGGCAGAGGATAGCCACGTGGTGAATGCCCTCATCTCAGCGGCAAGGAATGGGAAGAAAGTCATGGTCTTCATCGAGGCCAAGGCACGTTTTGATGAGGAGAACAACCTGAAATGGGCCGAGCGCATGGCCGCAGTGGGCATCGATGTGCGCTTCAGCAGCCTGGACTTGAAGGTCCATGCGAAGATTGCCTTACTCACGGGAGAGGACGAGCAAGGGAACATCTTGCGCTATGCCTTCATGGGCACTGGGAACTTCAATGAGCGCACCGCCAGCATCTATGCCGACCATGCTCTGCTGACCTGCGATACCTCATTGACCACTGAACTGGAACAGACCTTTGATTTCATCTTCGGTGAGAAACTGGCCCCTGAATTGAACCATCTCCTTGTGGCGCAAGTGAATATGGTGGAGCGATTCACGGCCATGATCGACCGTGAGATCGCTCATGCAGAGAATGGGAAGAAGGCTGAGATAATCATCAAACTGAACAACATCCAGGATCCCAATATCATTAGCAAACTCTACGAAGCAGCTCAAAAAGGGGTGAAGATCACCTTGATTGCTCGGGCTATTTGCTCCATCAAACCCCTCTACGGAATCCGCATCATGCGACTAGTGGACAAATATCTGGAACATGCCCGTGCCTATTGGTTCAACAATGACGGACAGGATGAACTCTACCTCGGTTCAGCCGATTGGATGGAACGCAATCTCTATCGAAGAGTGGAGGTGGTCTTTCCCATCTACAATCCTAAATTGAAAGAGGAGATCTTGGCCAGCTTGGACTTCCAAATGATGGACAACACCAAGGCTGCATTGATCCAGATGGACATCAGCAACCTTCGCATCACGGAGGGCGAACCCAAAGTCAGGGCGCAGGTGGATTTCTATAATTGGCTCAAGAAAAAGCGCTGAAGCACCTCATGAAATTCCTTAAAGTTCTTTACAAGGAATATGGCCATTATTTCGTGGACATCTGGCAGTACTTACTTCTCATCCTGATCCTCATCATCGCCTTCGTATTCATCATCTGAATGTAAGGTTCAATTCTTCCGCCAGTCCCACAATACGACCACCCATTCCGATCCATTCTCGGCCTGGTAGCGGTGCACTTCTCTGAATCCGAGCCGTTCATGGGCCCTGATGGACCGAGGGTTCAGGTCGGAGACCTCTGTGATGACGAAGTCATATCGGTCTTGGAAAGCTTCACGATACGCCTCATAGCAGCGATCGAACAGTCCCATGCCTCGGTGATCCTTTGACACGCAGACCTGTCCGACCACCAAGTAGGTAGACTCGGACACTGGACGACCATCCACCATGATCTCCTCGAAGATCTGGAACATGGGGATGAGGATGGGAATGGTATCCTTCGATGCAGCGGTCATGGCAAGGACATAGGCCACCACGGTATCGTTCTCCTTGGCGATGATATGAGGCTCGATGTCATGGAACTCTCTGAGGAGATCCAAGTCATGACTGACCGTGACGAAGCCCTGTTCTTGGGCCTGTTCATCGCTGATGTTCTGAGGGAGATTGGCCGTTTGAAGATGCAGAATCCCTTGAAGATCCGAGGTGGTCTTAGATAAGCCGAGCTCTATTCCCATAGTGTCATTCAGTGAAAACCCAGGTCAGGATAGGACCTTATGAATCGGCCAAGTCCGCCTGATGGCGTTCATCTTCAGGAGGTAGGGGATGAGCAGCAGGAGTTCCAGCCTGAAATTGAAACTGGGGGCCACCACACGTTCGAAGACCTCAGGATACAGCATCACGATGGCGCACAGTACAATGCCCAATATAGCATCCAGCATAGCCAGACTCACGGCCCATGTCCGCTCTTTCCACAAGCCAAAGGCCACGATGCCTTTGAAACCGAA